>CAJXXJ010000304.1 GCA_913062745.1 uncultured Phaeodactylibacter sp. | reverse complement strand
CGGAGAAGAATACCTGTGCCGCCTCGTTATCCACCCGGTATTCAACGATGAGCAGGAGTTGATCAACTTTATTGCTTTTGAGGTGGATGGCAACAAGGTAAGCGAAGCGGAAATGGAAGTGCCGCTGCTCAAGCTTGAGCAAAAGTACAGCTCCAGCAGCCTCAAGGGAGCGGAAGAGCTTAAGCTTTATCAGCGGCTGAAAGAGCTCATCGAGGAGGAAGCCCTATTCCTTCAGCCCAACCTGACGCTCAAGGATGTTGCCGATCGCCTGGGCACCAATACCAAGTACCTGTCGCAGGTAGTCAACCACACCATCGGCACCAACTTCCAGACATTTATCAATCAGTTCCGCATTGAGGAAGTCAAGAAAAAAATACAGGAGCCGCAGTATAAAAACCTTACGCTCTTTGGTATAGCGCTGCAGTGCGGCTTCAAAAACAAATCTACCTTCTATAAGGTCTTTAAGGACCTGACCGGGCAGACGCCCAAACAGTATATTAAGGAACAGAAGGAGATATCGCAGCAGCAATAGCACCTATGAAAGTAGATACCTATTAACAATCGAGTCTGTATTCGAGAATACAGACACCAAAGGCGGCTTAATCCTTGGAAATGAAGGATTTTGCAGGCACATTGTATATAGGCAGGACGGTACCGGCGGGATACTCCCGCCCAATCTACTGCCGGGTATTTAAACTTTCAATTATGAGCGGTATCAGAGGACTGCTTGGGTTTCACTTTTGGGTTGACAATGACAACCGTATCCCAATTGAAGCCATGCTCCAGGGCCGCGACCGAATTCCGAAGGATCGTCGAGAGATTATGCGGGACCTGGAAACAGAGCAAAGAAGACAAACAAAAAACGGAAAAAAAGTACTTGGCTTTCTGCGCTTAAAGCGCTAATTTGCTGACGCCAAGCCTTTTTTAAGGAATGGAGAATTATTATCACTTTAAAAGGCCAAAGCACTCTTGAGAGCGCTTTGGCTTTTTTCGGCTGTTTTACTCGCCGACTACACCGCCACCGACTTTCTCACCGTTCTCATACTCGTATTCGACCATAACATTACCATCCGGGTCGTAGAAGCGGTAGGTACCATGCTGCTTGCCGGCTTTGTAGTTGACTTCCTTCTGCAATTTGCCGGTGCGCATATCGAACTCCATGTAAGTACCCTCCAGCTCCCCGTTTTTATAGCCGGCTTTTTTAGTGGGCCGCCCGAAGCTGTACGCTGCCCATGGCCCGTCGAGCTTATTGTTGATATAGGAGGCGCGCAGCTTGATCTGCCCCCGCTCATTGAACTCGTAGTAAGGCCCGTTGTAATTGCCTTCGGCGTAGGAAATCACCTTTTCCGGAAATTCTCCGCCCGGGTGGTAGACAATCCAGGTACCGGTTTTTTTACCGTTCAGCATCATCCCTTCTTCTTTGAGGTTGCCCTCAGCATCATACAGCACAGCCCGCTGTTCATCTGCACCGGGTATGGCTGTCATTTCGTAATTTTCAGCAGCTTGGCTCTGCGTTTCACCAGCCGGAGCTGCGGCAGGCGGGGAAGCAGCTGTATCCGTGGAGGAAGATTCATTGCAGGCCGCTAAAAGCGCAGCGGCAAGAAAAAGGTAAAGCCAATTTTTCATGGTGCTGTTGTTTTTTGCCCAAATGTAAGAAAGAAGGGGCGGATATGCCAAAGCGCAGAAAGACATAAAAAAAGGCTGAACAGCAGGATTTGCTATTCAGCCTTCGGAGGATACCGTTACATCCATCCGGTTGGGATTAAGCCGGTATACCTATGGCGGTTCTGTTTGGGAGGCGGGAGATTGGGCCTCAGACCGCAGGCGGTTACCGTTTTTTTGTTGCATGTTCATGGAATCTACCTTTAAGAATGTTTAAAAATGGGATTATAACGCTGCTTAAAGATAGGAAAATTTGGTAACGCCAAACTACTTAGCATAAAGTTTTGCAATTCTTTAACTGCACTTTAATGCCTTTTTTCTATTGCACTACAAAGAAAACAAATCCCCCATGCCCCTCCTCAGCCGTCTACTGTGCGGGGCACTGCAGGCAGCTAGTGGCGGAGTGGGCTTAGGAAGCGGGTCACCAGTCTATTTGAAAGGTGAGCAGAGGCACGATGCTTCCGAGTGTCCCAAAAACCCAGTCTTGGCGGTCCGGGTCAAATTCGTAATCGACAATATCCTCATTGACGCGGGCGATAAAATTCTGCACGTCCAGTGAGATGGACCAGGCATATTCCGGGTTGTCATGCCGGTAGGCAAAGCGCAGGTCCGGCCGGAAAAAGTTCCTTACCCGGAGGTTGAAGGGGTCGGCTTCGTTGAGCAGCGGGTTGCGGGGGTCAAAAGGGTCCCGCTCAGAGGAAGCGACTTCGGAAATCCGCATCCCGCCGTTGTACATCACCCGCAGGCCCGCCTGAATGGTGCCGCGTTCGCCGGACGCCCATTCCTTGCCGCCCATAAAGGAAGTGGCAAAGCGGTTGTCAAAACGAGTACGGTAGGTCTGCCCGTTCAGGGGCTGATAGGTGGACCGGAATAAGGAGCCGGATAAGATGTAGAAGGCTCCTTTGCTAAAGAACTGTTCCAGCACCAGGTCCAGCCCGTAGTTCTCTCCGGTCCCCTCGCTAACCAGCGGCCGGTAAGCAAAGCCGTCGATGTGGTTGATAAGCGAGTAGGTGCTGTTGATGTCCGTGCTGACCGGGACATCGAATATCGACTGATAATAGGCCTCCAGCCGCAGCCGGGTTGCCTCCCCGATCAGCTGATCATAAGCCAGTACCAGGTGGTGCGCTTTGATGAGCTCCAGGCCCAGGTTGGGCTGCCCGGCCATGGGTTCTCCGCCCCCTACAAAGTATACGCCGAGCGGCACATGCCGGCTATGCAGGCCGTATCCGAGGTTAAAGGTTGCAGTCGGGCTGGCGCGGAACTGAATGCCGGCGCGGGGCTCTACGTTGTAAGTTTCGTTCAGGCCAAAGTACAGCGCGTGCAGGCCGCCGTTGAAAGTCCAGCGCGGGTGCGGTTTCCAGCTCACGGTAGCATAGGGCTGCAGCATGTAGGTGCTGCCCTCTTCATCCAGGAAGGTACGGAAGCCATCGTCAAACAGAAAGCGGGAAAAGTAATCGTAGCCAAGCTGTGTACCGATCAGCCCGGCGCGCAGCGTTGCATTGCCGGACAGCTTACGGTTGTAATAGCTGTGCAGGGTGAGGCGGGTATTGAGGTATTCCTGGTCATTCAGCAGCGTAGGCTCTTCCAGCAAGCTGAGGGTATCCTGCACGTAGCTGATCCGCTGCCGCTGAACCGCTACGCTTGTACGCAGGTAGGATTTCTCGTTGATAAGGAACAGGGGAGTAGCCCCCATCACGCCCATGCCGGAATCAAAGTCGAGCGTCAGATAATCCGTAAACGTGCGCCAGTTTTGCGGGCCGCCTTCTATGGGGTCCTGTATCTCCTGACTGAGGCCGCCCATGCCCCATACCGAAAAGCGGTGCTTCGGGTTGTCGCTGGTAAAATCAAGCTTAAAAGAAAGATCCTGAAAGGTATTGGACTCCCGCTCATCCACCAGGCGGATGCCGAAGGCGTCCAGAATGCCCAGCGTGGAATAGCGGTAGTTAAAAAGGAAGGAGCTTTTGCCTTCCTTGATAGGCCCCTCCGCGGCGGCTTCCACGCCCAGCATGCCGGCCCGGAAGGTATAGCCTGTCTTGGACTTGTTGCCCGTCCGGAACTGTATATCGAATACTCCGGACAGGCCATTGCCATACATCGCCGGAAAAGCACCGGTGGAAAAGTCAGAGTTGCTCAGCATACTTACGCTGAAAATCGTGATGCCCCCACCCGAAGAGCCCCGGCGGGCAAAGTGGTTGGGGTTGGGGATATCAATACCTTCCACCCGCCAGAGCAGGCCAAAACCGGCATTGCCCCTGATGATCAGGTCGTTGCGCTGATCACGATTGCCTTGCACCCCCGGGAAGCCCCGGGCCATCCGCATCGGGTCGTTGGCGCTCGCTGCGTAGCGCTGCGTCTCTTCTGCCGAAAAGGAACGCGTACTGACGATGGCCAGCTCGTTGAGCGGTTCGTTGCCGTGGCTGCGGGCTTTGACGACCACTTCATCCATAGTGACTGACGATTCCGCAAGCCGGATATCAAGCTCCAGCGCCCGGGCAGAGTTAAGGATCGCATCTTCCACTGAAAATGGCTCGTAGCCTACGTAAGTCGCCTCAATGCGGTGGCGCCCAACCGGCACATCAGGTATCTCAAAACGGCCGTCAAGGTCAGTGGTGGTGCCCATGGGCGGGTCAGTGGTCCGTACCTGTACGGTAGCGCCGATGAGTGGCTGCTGAGTCGTTTTGTCCAAAACCTGGCCGCGTACGGTTTGCAGTGGAGATTGCGCAAAAAGAGTGGCAGCGGCAACTGCCAGCAAACATAGTAAGGTTAGGCGTTTCATATTTTTAGGGTTTAGGGGGGTAAAATTAGCACTTTTTGAATGGCCCCCTTTGATTGTGGCTGGGATAGATTACCCGAATTTGTGTTTTAACAAAGAAGAAATTTCTGTCTGAGTAAAAGCAACCTCTAAACAAAAACAAGCTATTTTATCCAAGCAAAAACTTGTTTTTATCAAAACCAGCACATAAATTTGTTTTGTAATCATATCAGTGAAAAATGAAGAAACAATCGTCCCACCGACAGTACAATTTCCCGGATGCAGATTTGTACCTGCAGTGCGCAGAGCGGCTGAAATACGCGAGCCGGGACCTTAAGGAGTTTGAGGATTACGGCTACACCGCTCAACGGCTGCAGCAGTTCAAAGCGATGTGCCAGAAGTTCCGCGACCTGCCGGACGATGATGAGCTTGTGGGTGATCAGATGGTGACGACAGAGAAGAAGTACAAAGCGGCAGAGGAGCTCAAATCGGCCATTCGCAGTCTGATGACGCGGGTAGCCATGAAATACAGCAACCGCAGCGGCCGCTACCGGAAATTTGGCACTGCAAAAATGGGCGACATGACGGACGCACAGCTGATATTCTGCGGGCGGCGCGTCGTGCGGGTAGCCCGTCAGCAGATTGACTTCCTGGCAGAAACCGGGCTCAACGAGAATGTGATCCGCCGGGTTTCACAAGCCACAAGCGCCTTTGAAAAAGCCGTCAACATTCAGCAGGATAAGGTAGCTGACCGGGACATCTCTGTAGAACGCCGTGTGGAGCAGGGCAACAAGCTCTACGACGAGCTGATCACCCTGTGCAATATCGGTAAAGACATCTGGGCAGAAAAAGACCCGGTGAAGTACGAAGGCTACTGCATTTACGAAAGTAATAACGAGCAAAAGAAGGCGCGCAAAGCCAAAGCAGAAAGTGAAAGCAAGTAAGGCTTAGTCCCGGGCAATCGGCCGCTCCGGGTCAGTAATCC
>CAJXXJ010000303.1 GCA_913062745.1 uncultured Phaeodactylibacter sp. | reverse complement strand
GAGATTTTCCGGGAAATTCCAGTTCAAAGTAGCCTTTGCTGTCGCTGTAGCGGGTGTCTTTGCCGGCGCAGCCAAGGGCCCAGGCTTCTGCATTGGGGATCCCCTGCCCACCGCTGTTCTGTAATTTTACGAAGCCAACGATCCTGGCTTGTGCCGGCAGCAGTAGCGGCGCAAGGAGCAAAAACAGGAATGGTGATTTCTTCATGAAATGAGGGTTTTAGTGGTTCGATCAAGTGAGCTAAAACCGGTAAGGCTCAGTCCAATGGCTGCAGGCGCAGGCTGAGCGGGCTTCCATCGTAACGGAAGCGCTGCCGCAGCGGCTGATAGCCCTCCCTGCTCGCCGCCAGGGTATACTCCGTTTGCTGCTGCCCGGGAGCTACCGGCAAGCGGAACGCGCCTGTGGTATCCGTAGTGTCGCTTTTGCCAAACAGGCTTACCACCACACCGGGCAGCGGTTGTGTACCATCGGTATTGAAGACCTGCCCCTGCACGGTAGCCAGGCTGTTATCGGGTAAAATGCCTAACGACTGGCTTTTGCCGCTTAGTACCACAGAATCCTGCGCCAGCTCCCAGTGCCGGGCTTTCAGGCGAACCGGGACTGGCTTATCCCGCAGCTCGCCGGGCAGCGACTTGAAGTCAGCCAGCCCATCCTCGTCTATAGTCGTTGTGCGCCAGTCATTTTCTACAAATAGCTGCAGGCTGCCTCCGGCGAAGGGCGGGTAGGCCGAAGAAACGGAAGACGGGGCGCTAAAATTAACGGTGAATTCAAACGCGGCCTGTTCACAGCCATTGCCCGAGAGAGTGCTGGCGGGGTTGACGCTGTATACGAGCAGGAGGACGCCCAGCGCGCTGCCCGCTTTGGCCACTGCGGTTTTTATTTCAAAAAATCCGGGCAGTGCGCTGGCGACCCCGCCGGCTCCCAGGGCCATCAGGGTACGGATGAACATTTCCTGCGGCCCGTTGGGGCAGGTAATGCTGAAGAGGGCAATGCCGGCAGCTGCCAGGCAAGCTAGCCCAAGCAGAACGGGCCACTTCAGAGCGGAAGAACCGGTAGTGGTGGCCGTTGGAGCCGCTTGTGCCTTTTCACTGGCTGGGAGTGGTGGTTTCACCGGAGCTTCCGGGCGGCCGAGCTTGGCTTTCAGTTCCAGGATTTGCTGGTTCAGCCGGGCTATTTCTTCGTCAATAGCAAATTTGGCGTTCGCATCTACTGCTGTGGTGCGCTCGGCTTGCAGGAAGCTGAGCTTACGCACAAGTAATTGCAGTTGGTGCTCGAATCCCTTAATCTCCTCAGGGCTATACGACATGGATGTAGTTTTAGGATCACCCCAAAAATAATAAATTTGCCGGCTTCCCTGCGGCTTTAGGGGCCTTCAACCACACCGGAGCTGCTGCTGCTCCTCTGTTGCCGGCTGCTTGAGGAGGAGGATTCCGCCGCGCGCTGTAGCATAGCTGCTGCCCGTTCCGCGATCATCATCACCGGCGCATTGGTGTTGCCGCGCACGATGGTGGGCATAATGCTGGCATCCGCCACCCGCAGTCCCTGCAGCCCATGTACCCGCAGCCTCGAGTCTACTACAGCGAGCTCGTCCGTACCCATTTTGCAGGTGCCTACCGGATGGTACAGGCTCTGCGCCCATTCGCGGAGGTAGGCGCGCAGCTCGCGCTCATCCTGCACGTGCGGCGGCGGCATGAAGCGCTGTTGCCGGTAGGGCCGGAAGGCGGCTTGCGCCAAAAGGTGCTCAGTAATGTGGTGGCCGCGTACGAGGGTGTCGAGGTCCCGCTCATCGCTCAGGTACTTCGGGTCTATCAGGATGGCGTCCCGCGGATCTGCAGAGGCCAGCCTTACCGCCCCCCGGCTATAGGGATAGATAAGCGTAGTGCCCAGGCCGAAGCCATTGCCCGAATCGGGATTGTCAAAGCCGTGCCGCAGGAAATAGCCGGGAGAAAAATGCCACTGCAGATCAGGTGCCGGCAGGTGGGGCAGCGAACGCAGGAAGCCGCCGCTTTCCGCTATATTGGAGGTCAGCATGCCTCGCTTGCGCAGCAGGTACTGCAGCAGATGCCTGAGTGAGTGCGGGAAACGCTGCAGGCTGTCCAGTGTGTCCTTACGGTGGGTGTGGTAGACGGAGCCGGCCAGCAGGTGGTCCTGCAGGTTTTGCCCTACGCCCGGCAGGTGGTGGCGCACCGGGATGCCTAGCTGCCGCAGCGCTTTCTCATCGCCCACGCCGGAGCAAAGCAGCAGCTGCGGGCTGTTGAAGCTGCCGGCACAGAGCAGGACTTCCCGCCTGGCCCGGGCTTCCAGCATGCGGCCGCCTTGCTCGTAGGCAATACCGACTACCCGCTTGCCTTCAAATAAAAGGCGGTGCGCCCGGGCTTCGGTTTGTATATGCAGGTTGCTGCGGTGGCGGATCGGCTGAAGAAATGCGGCTGCCGCACTGCAGCGCTGCCCGTTTTTTTGCGTAAGCTGGTAAAACCCGAATCCCTCCTGCTGCGCGCCGTTGAAGTCGGGGTTGAGCGGGTAGCCTGCCTGTTCCGCTGCCCGTAGCAGGGCCTGGCTCAGCGGGTGCCGGTGCCGGGAAGGGCTGACTGTCAGCTCGCCCATTGTGCCGTGGTATTCATCTTTAAACTCCAGATTGCGCTCAAAACGCCGGAAGTAGGGGAGGACCGATTCATAGTCCCAGCCCGGGTTGCCCGCCGCCGCCCAGGCATCGTAGTCTGCCCGGTGCCCGCGGATGTAAATCATAGCATTGATGCTGCTGCTGCCGCCCAGTACTTTGCCCCGGGGCTGGTACAGCTGCCGGTGGTTCATGCCGGGCTGTGGTACAGAGTTGTAGTTCCAGTCTTCTGCGGTGCGGAACAGCTTACTGAAGGCAGCTGGTATGTGGATATTCCGGTTGCGGTCTTCTGCGCCGGCCTCTAGCAGGAGCACCCGGCATTGTGCATCGGTGGACAGGCGGTTGGCCAGCAGGCAGCCGGCAGAGCCTGCACCGGCGATGATGTAATCGTAGGGCATGATGCAGTCGCGTTTGATTAGGGACAATCAAGATAGCGAATTTTCGCAATTGATGAGGGTTAAAATGTGCCAGCTGTAAATTTTTGTAGTTTAGTACAAAAATTATGGTTGAGCGGCAGTTGCAGGCTGTTTTGGAGCGGTGGTTGTTTCGGGAAAAAGTCCTGATCATATACGGAGCGAGGCAGGTTGGCAAAACCACACTGGCCAAAACGCTGCTCCGGAAGTACAATGGGAATCTTGAGGGCTATTACAATTGCGAAATTTCGTAAAGAAATCAGCAAGAAAAAGAAAGTATACTTTTATGACCTTGGTGTGCGGAACAGCATCATACAGCAGTACCAGCCGCTATCCGGAAGAACAGACAGAGGAGGGCTTTGGGAAAATTTTTTAGTGGCAGAGCGCATGAAGTACCTGCATGCCCGCCTACATTTCCCAAACCGGTACTTTTGGCGTACGCATGATCATCAGGAGTTAGATTATCTCGAAGAATCAGACGGGCAGCTGCATGGATACGAATTTAAGTGGAAGCCTAAATCCGTCCCCCCTCCCGTTGCCTTTTCCAAAGCTTATCCGGAAGGAAAGGTGCAGACGGTGCACCGGGAGAATTTCGAAGCTTTCATTTCAGAAGAGTAAGCCGAACCGGCAGGACAGGGGGATGAAGCTAAAGATGAGCCCTACTCGGCCCGCACTAACAAGTCAAAGTTGATGTCGATAGCATTATTGACCTTGATCGTGCCTAACAAAGCGGTGGGCGGCTCCACGCCATAGTCGGTCATCAGGATGCGGTGCTGCGCTACGAAGCGGTATTGCCCGGTCTGGGTACGGGTGGCGCGCACTTTCATATTGATGGCTCGTTCCACACCGGCTACCGTCAGCCTTGCTTTAGCGGTAACGCACTGCCATTCCTGTAGCCCGGCGGGCATAGGCTTGTCCCAGCGTACATTTTCCAGTTGCAGCCGGATGTAAGGGTGCTCTTCCGTTTTCAGGCTTTCGTACAGGTCGCGGTTGATGCCTCGGTGGCCGCAGTCGAGCGTTCGGGTGCGGATATTGAGTTGCGCCCGGTCGAAGGAGGCCTGCTGTTTGTTTTCTTCCAGCTGCATATCAAGGTAGAGGGGGGGCAGCCGGTCCATGCCTTCGCAGTCACAGGAAAAAGTGTTGATGTTGCTGCTGCCTTCCAGGTAGAGCTTACTGCCTTCGGCGATCTCAAAGCAGGAAGGAGTGGATATGCCGTCGCCGCTGCGCAGGGCAGCTGAGGCGAAGCTGCTGATAAGGAGGAGAAAGATGGGCAAAGCGGGAGTAGACAGCATGGTTATAGAATTTATATAGCCCGGACTGCTAAGGAGGGCAGCCCGGGCTATGTCTGGAAAATCAGAGCGTTGGTTTTAGAATCCAACTACTGCTTCCAGCATGAAGCCATCAAACTGTCCGTCCTGGAACAGGCTGCCTTCCTGGAAACCATCGTACTGCTGATTGACGTATTCCCCTTTCAGGAGGATGTTGTCCGTTACGAACCAGCCAGCGCCCAGTTGGAAGCGGTTGATCGTCACTTCTGCACCGGAGATATCGTCGGCAGTCATAGTGTTGTAACGGCCACCGAAGTATACATCTTCGTTTTTGCCGAGGCGGTAGATTGCTTCCGCTGCAATGTGAGTCATGTTACGGGTGTTTTCTTCCGCATTGGTGCGGCCCATAGCATTTTCGTAGAAACCAAACACTTCAAAGCCGCCGGCTTTCACAAATGCGCTACCCTGCATAGCAGTAACTTTATCGCTGAAGTTAGGGCTGTAGCGGCCGGAGCGGAATGCGCTGCTGGCACGTGCGCCTGCTTCTTCCATCACGAGGTAGTAGCGGGAGCCGCCGCGGTCACCGGTGAAGAGGTGGTTAGCGGAAGAGCTCGCTGTGTGGTACGCAGAGCCGGTGAAGCGCAGGCGTACATCTTCAGATACCTGGCTGTCGTAGCCCAGTTTACCCAAGATAGACGGGCTGCGGGTGGCTTTGTCGTCGATTTCAGTCGTGCGGGCTTCGCCCACGTTGCCGTTGATTTCACCACCGGTGATGCCCACCATACCGAAAACGTTGTTCTTGGTGTAGTAGATTTCACCACCAATTTCTGTGTTGAAAGCGTCTACGATGTAGTTGCCTACAAACGGGTTGTACATGGCGTTGCCGTTATCGGTGCGGCGGAAGTGCGCATCACCGTAGTTGATCTCCATGTGGCCCACGCGGATCATCACGTTCTTCATGATCTCGTCAACCGTCGAGCTGTTGAGGAACGTCAGCTTATCGAACTGAATGAAGCCGCCTTTAACCCAAGACTCCGGGTGGTGGCGGGAAGACAGGTAGGTGATGAGGTTAAGGCGCACACCGTCTGCCAGCTGAACGTCGAGGTTCAGGTTGG
>CAJXXJ010000302.1 GCA_913062745.1 uncultured Phaeodactylibacter sp. | reverse complement strand
CGGCGAGGCTTTCCAACGCAGCAAGGCAGAAAAAGAGCAAGTCAGGATTCACAAATCTTGGGTTGTCAGACTATAAATATTCTTCTTCCGACAGCAGCGTCTTGCCGTCAAACAGCTCGATAATGCGCTCTGCGTGGCTCGCGTCTTCCTCCGAGTGGGTGACCATGACGATCGTGGCCCCCTGTTGGTGGAAGTGCGACAGCTTCTCCATCACCGCCCGGCTGTTCTCTGAATCCAGATTGCCCGTAGGCTCGTCGGCCAGGATGAGCGCCGGCTCCGTCACAACAGCCCGGGCAATCGCTACGCGTTGCTGTTGCCCGCCCGACAGCTGCTGCGGGTAGTGGTTTTGGCGGTGCATCATCTCCAGGCTCGACAGGGCGTTCTCCACCCGCTCGCGCCGCTCTTTAGCCGGCACTTTCAGGTAGATGAGCGGCAGCTCGATGTTTTCAAAGGCCGTCAGCTCATCGATCAGGTTAAAGCTCTGGAAGATGAAACCCATGTTGCCTTTGCGCAGCTGTGCTTTTTCGCGCCTTGACAGTTGGGCTGTATCGTGCCCGTTGAACCAGTACTGCCCTTCGGAGGGGTCGTCGATCATGCCTATCAGGTTGAGCAGCGTTGATTTGCCGCTGCCCGACGGGCCCATGATGGCTGCGAATTCGCCCGTCCCGATCTCCAGGTCGATACCGTTAACCGCCGCCGTCTCTATTTCGTCTGTGTAATGGTATTTGCAGACACCCTGCATGCGGACTACCGCCGGGCGCTGATCGCTTTTAGTCATGTTAATTCAATTTAAGGGTTTCGTAATCCTCAAAGCCATCGTAGCTGGACCGGATCACCTGTTCTCCGGGCGACAAGCCATCGAGCACTTCAAAGTAATTCGGGTTGCGGCGGCCCAGCTCAATGTAACGCTTTTTGGCCTGCCCGCCTTCCAGCACAAATACCCAGCTGCCTCCGGTACTGGCGTAGAAATTGCCTTCCGGCAAAAGGATGCGCTCCGCAGGGGAGCCGAAGAAGAGGCGCAGCCGCAGGGACTGCCCCCTAACTAAAGAGGCGGTTTGCGCACCGCCCGGGACGATGCCCAGCTCAATGCGAAACCGGCCTTCTGTAACAGTCGGGTAAATCTTTTCCACCTGCAGCGCCAGGGTGTCGCCATTGACGATAGCCTGACCGGGCTGCCCGGTGGTGACTTTATCTAAATAAAATTCATCAGTTTCGGCTACGATTTTCGGCTGCTCCAGGCTGTAAATCTGCCCCAGCCGCTCCCCACTCTCTACGGCCTGGCCGGACTGCAGCTCAAACTCCGTCAGCTGGCCGGAGGCCTCCGCCCGTACGCAAAGGCGGTCAAGGATACGGCGTACCGCGCGCAGATTATCCATGATGCGGTTTTCTGAAGCCGCCATTTGCCGCAGCTGTGCCTGCCGTACCAGCGAGTCGCTCGCGTAGGCTTTCGCCAAAAGGCGCTGCCGCCGCTGCAGGTAGCGGTAGCGGTTCGCAACCGGCTCGTAGTCTTGCTTTGCAATCACACTGTCGGCCAGCAGCTGCCGGCTGCGCTCGTACGCTTTTTGCTGCAGCTCCAGCTGATAACGGACCTCTACCAGGCGCTCCTGCTGGCTCAGGTTATTTTGGTTGATCAGCAAAGCCGTCTGCTGCTGATCGTTGAGCTGCCCGATAAGCTGTGACTCGCGCTGCAGTACTTCGAGCTGCAGATCCGCGTTGGCAAGCTGCAGCAACGTGTCGCCGGACTGCACCGCTGTGCCGCTTTCCGCGTAAACCTGCTCTACGGTCCCGGCTACTTTGCTGTCGACGTAGTACAGTGCCCGGGGCGCTACCTGACCCGTCAGGTCGATGTATTCGTAAAAGGGTGCCCGGACGACCTTAGCAAGCCGTAGCTCTTCGCGCTGTAGCGCTACCGTAGACTGGTAACCGCTGCTCAGGGCTGCGTAGCCGGCCCCCGCAAGGAGCACAGCGATGAAAATCAGGCTGAAGTAGAGCCGTTTGCCGGTTTTTTTGTGTCGTTGTTTATCCATATCACAAATACCTAATGCTGCTAGGTACAAATACCTAACGACGTTAGGCTTAAAAAGTTGCCGCCCGGGCTCTTTTTTTCCCGAAAGGGAGCAATTCGCGCAAAACCTGTATTTTGGGGAGCATGCCGAATACGGAATACACCATCGCCGTACTGCCCTTTGCCAACCGCAGCCCCGACCCGGAGCAGGGATACTTCTGCGATGGCATCACGGAGGAGATCATCAATGCGCTGGCCGGCATAGAGCCGCTCAGGGTCACCTCCCGCACTTCTTCTTTTCAGTTCAAAAACCCCAAGCGACCCTTACGGGAAATTGCCCGCGAGCTGGGCGTTGCCGTCATACTGGAGGGCAGCGTACGACTACGGGGCAAAACGGTGCGCATAAGCGCGCAACTCGTGCAGGCGGAAGAGGATTTTTACTTTTGGTCGGAAAGCTGGGACCGGCAGCTCGATGACATCTTTGCCATACAGGACGAAATCAGCCTGCTGATTGCCGAGAAGCTGCGGGAGCAGTTCGGGCACTTCGAGATTGAAGAGCAGCTCGTACGGCCGCAGACCGAGAGCCTTGATGCGTATGCCTGTTCGCTCAAGGCGCGGTACTACTTCAATAAGTGGAACCCGGAGGACGCAGAGCAAGCCCGGCAGCTTTACGAAAAAGCGCTGGAGCTTGCCCCCCGGCACACCGAGAGCCTGGTGGGCCTGGCCGATGTATACGGATTCCTGGCTACCACCGAGTTTATGGACCGCACAGAAGGCTGGCAGAAAGCAGCAGCCTATACGCAACAAGCACTGCAACTCAATCAGCATAGCCCCGGGGCACACTATCAGCTCGCCAACCTTGCCTTTTTTACCGATTGTGATTTCCGGCAAGCCTGCATACACACGCAGTCAGCTTTAGACATCCGGCCCAATTACCCGGAGGCCCGTCAGTTTATGGCCTTCCTGCATACGCTGGAAGGGCAGCCGGAGCTTGCTTCCCGGCATTTGTCACATGCGCTGATGATTGACCCGCTTTCGCCGGAAACTCTTTTCTACAAAGCCTACTTTGACTACCGGCAGCGCGACTACGCAGGAGCGCTGCGGCAGCTCGAGCACCTGTTGCGGCAGAACCCGCGCAACCTGCCTGCCTACATCACCAAGTGCTACTGCCTGCTCAAACTGCACCGCTATCAGGATGCCCTCGATTTTCTGGGCCAGGTGCCGGACGAGATTGCCGTGGCCGGAGACGGACTGGGTATTACGTGCCTGGCGCACACCCTTAGCGGGAAAACTGAGGAAGCCGGACAGGCTTTCGCCGAATTGCAGCGCATGGCTGACTCCCCGCATGCCTTTCAGGCCCACTCCTACCTGTTTCTGGCTTATGCCAATCAGCATCAGCCCGATGCGGCTTTTGACTGGCTGGAAAAGGCCATGCAGTGGAAATCTTCCGTGCTGCTGCTGGGCTTCAGCGACCCGCTGTCGGAGCCACTTTGGCAGGACCCGCGCTACGCCCGCTTTCAGAAGCAGCTCTACCGCCGTTCGGCACCCTCCGGCAGTAAGCCGGACAAAAGCCCCCTGCTGGACGAAGACAGTGCAGCCGGCTTCCGCGAGCTGCTACTGGCCTACATGGAGTCGGATACACCCTATCTCAGCCCCTCGCTTTCCCTGCGCGAACTGGCCGGGCGCATTGAGCTGCACCCCAATAAGCTGTCCTGGCTGCTAAACGAAACGTTGCAGCAAAACTTCAACACCTTTGTCAACCGCTACCGGGTGGAGCACTTCAAGCGGCTGGCCCTTGATCCTGCCAACCACCACATTTCCCTGCTGGGGCTGGCCTACGAGAGCGGCTTCAACTCCAAAACCGTTTTCAATACCTATTTCAAAAAGGAAACCGGACTCAGCCCGCGCGCCTATCTGCAGCAAAACGGTTCCGATTTATAATCCCGAACCTGCACCGGGAAAAGCCGAACGAATGCCGGCCCGAATGCCCCTTACTTTGCATCATGATCAAAAAACCCAATGTCATGAATGCTCTTACGATGAAGGCGGTAGTCGCACACCGCTACGGTGGCCCGGAAGTCCTGCAAGTGGCACAAATGCCCGCTCCCAGCCCTGCACCCAATGAAGTACTGATTAAGGTCCACGCCTCCGCCGTCACCACAGCAGACGGAATGATGCGCAGCGGCAAGCCCTGGTTTGGGCGTATGATGCTCGGCCTGCGCAAGCCTAAGCACCCCATCCCCGGCACCGGTTTTGCGGGGCAGGTACAGGCGGCAGGCGCAGCAGTCACCCGGCTGCAGCCCGGTGACCGGGTCTTCGGGGAGACCACGCTGGGCTTTAGCACACATGCGGAGTACGTCACCGTGCCGGCCGATGGAGTACTCCTGCCAATGCCGGATGCCCTGTCTTACGAAGAGGCAGCCACCTTCTGCGATGGCCCCATCACCTCTCTTAATTTCCTGAAAGCAGTCGCTCAACTACGTCCCGGGCAGCACGTCCTGATCAATGGTGCCTCCGGCAGCCTGGGAACCGCCGCTGTGCAGCTCGCCAAACACCTGGGCGCTGAGGTGACCGGGGTGTGTAGCAGCCGCAATGTGGGCCTGGTGCGTTCCCTCGGTGCCGACCGTGTCATCGACTACAGCCGGCAGGACTTTACGCAGCAGGGGAAGCAGTACGACTTTATTTTTGACACCGTTGGCAAGCGCTCCTTCCGGGAATGCAAGCGGGCGCTGACGCTACAGGGCACCTACCTCTCACCGGTGCTGAGCCTGCGCCTGCTGGGGCAAATGCTGTGGAGCAGCCGCTTCGGGAAGCAAAAAGCGGTGTTCTCGGCTACCGGGCTGCGGCCGGAGGAGGAATTGCGGCAACTACTGCAGGAGCTGGCCAGCATCTACAAAGCAGGAAAACTGAAAGTGGTCATTGACCGGCAGTACCCACTGGAAAAAATAGTAGAAGCGCATACCTATGTGGCGTCTGGCCACAAACGGGGCAACGTAATCCTGGCAATAGGCTTGTGACCATCAAAAAGAAGCCCCGCCGGCGCAATTGCAGGCGGGGCCGGTACAATGTGATTCCCCTTAATCGTGCCGCCCGCCGCCGCAGAAGCAGCTGCGGGACAACACTTGCCAAATGTACAAACTAATGCCGGGCTTACCAGCCGTATTTAGGGAAGATGCCTTAAAGCTCAGGGAATGGCAGGATTAGCTCAGGCAGTGCAGCCGGATATGCCGTGTCATTTATTCATGCCGACGTCAAATTTGCATTTACCTTTTCGGTGGTTCGCCGGGAGTATGCGGAAAATTTCCTAAAGAATCCATAAATTACCGGGGTGCATAAGATATACTCGGAACGGAGAGGTTTGGGCGTAATGCACAAACCCGACGCACGAGTATATGCCGACCCGCCTGCCTT
>CAJXXJ010000301.1 GCA_913062745.1 uncultured Phaeodactylibacter sp. | reverse complement strand
GGATGTCATTTGGACTTATAAGTCCGGTGTCAATCAGATCCTTTAGCCTTTCAAAATCCCCACCCCAGAAAATTCCTGCACTCACAAGACGGGCATCTTTAAACAAGTGACCTTTGGTGTGCAGATAGTGTATTGTATCCGTTTTCACCGGGCCCCCAAACAGGACTGTGGATTCAAATTCAGGGAAGGAGGTGATCAGCTCATCCACCTTCATATCGAGGGGCTTATTCATAATAAAGCCCACGCTTCCGTCGTCGCCGTGTTCGCAGAGGAGAATGGCTGCGCGCCGAAAATTAGGGTCTGGCATAAAGGGTTCTGCCAACAATACCTGCCCGCTCTGCACCTGATGTCTTACCATGTACTTACTTCTTCTTTGGTGTGCAATCCTATATAGAACCCATTCGGGCCCCGGATGAGTTCAATCCGGGGCGAAAATCACAGTGCGCTGGTAGGGAAGCCGCGGTCTACCTTCTTCACAAAGCCCTGCAGGGTTTTGCCGTTACCGCCCACTTCCACAAACTCACTGACGCCATCGGCGATCATGTGCTGCATCGTCTGCGTCCAGCGTACCGGGGAAGTCAGCTGTGCGATGAGGTTTTGCTGTATGGTGTCCGGGTCTTCTTCTGCCCGGGCACTCACGTTTTGGTAAATCGGGCAGCTGGGCGCCTCAAACTTTGCCGCTTCTATGGCGGCCTGCAGTTCGTCCTGTGCGGGCTGCATCAGCGGGGAGTGGAAAGCTCCGCCCACGGCCAGGATGATAGCGCGGCGCGCTCCGGCTTCCTTCAGTTTTTCCACGGCCTGCTCCACGCCCGGCACAGAGCCCGAGATGACGAGCTGCCCCGGACAGTTGTAATTAGCCGGCACTACGATCTCTTCAATATCGCTGCATACCTTTTCCACCACATCGTCTTCCAGCCCGATGATGGCAGCCATCGTGCTTTCCTCCATTTCGCAGGCTTTCTGCATGGCCATGGCCCGCGCCTGTACCAGCTTCAGCCCCTCTTCGAAGCTCAGGGCACTGGCGGCTACCAGGGCAGAGAACTCGCCCAGGGAGTGCCCGGCTACAGCGCCCGGCTGGAAATCATCGCCTGCCATCTTAGCCTTGATGATAGAGTGCAGGAATACAGCTGGCTGCGTTACCTTGGTCTCTTTAAGGTCTTCCGCGCTGCCTTCAAACATGACATCAGTGATGCGGAAGCCGAGCAGTTCGTTGGCTTGTTCAAACAGCTCTTTGGCGAGCTGCGATTGCTCGTACATATCTTTGCCCATGCCTTCAAACTGTGAGGCCTGGCCGGGGAAAACGTATGCTTTCATGTAGTTGATTTTTGTTTTGTCGCACTAACGGTGGTCGATGGAATATTCCCTTCGCTTATCCTCACTAATGTAAGCGCGAACCGATTAAATTCAAAAATTCAGTACGGGTTTCTGCGCGCTGAAACTCTCCGGTGAAGGCTGAAGTGGTGGTCAGGGAGTTTTGCTTCTGTACGCCGCGCATCATCATGCACATGTGCCGGGCTTCGATAACCACCGCTACGCCCAGGGGCTGCAGCGTATCCTGAAAGCACTTTAGGATCTGGTCGGTCAGGCGCTCCTGTACCTGCAGGCGGCGCGCGTATACATCAATCACCCGGGGTACTTTGCTTAGGCCCACGATATAGCCATTAGGGATATAAGCCAAATGCGCTTTGCCGAAAAAAGGCAGCATATGATGCTCACAGAGCGAGTACAGCTCGATATCTTTTACCAGCACCATTTCACTGTAGTCTTCGCGGAACATCGCCGACTTAAGAATGGCTTCTCCATCCTGCTCATAGCCTTGCGTCAGAAATTGCATAGCTTTGGCTACCCGTTCCGGAGTTTTCACCAGGCCTTCGCGCTCCGGGTCTTCACCAATCTGAGTGATGACATGCCGGTAGGTTTTTTTCAGGTCTTCGGTAGTCGCTTCGTCGTACTGTTCTGCTTTTTTATAGGACATAGTTATGTTTTTGGCCAATACCGTATTCAACAGCATTGGCCCCCTTCGGTTGAGAAAGCCTGTGGCTTATTCCATTTCGCCGTAGTACTCGGCGTAGATGTTCTCAGTCTCGTACAGTTTAATGCAGTGCAGCTCACAGCCCTCGATGTGCGGAGCCAGCTGCTGCCAAAAGAGGATGACGAGGTTCTCCGTAGTGGGCTGCATGCCTTTAGGGATGAACTCCACATCGAGGTTGAGGTTGCTGTGGTCTACCTTGTCGGTAATGACCTCTTTGATAAGGTCGCTCAGCTTTTTGACGTCAATGACGAAGCCGGTCACGGGGTCCGGTTTGCCCTTGACGGTAACGAACAGGTCGTAATTATGCCCGTGCCAGTTCTTGTTGGAGCACTTGCCGAACATCTGTTGGTTTTTCTCTTCGCTCCAGTCGTCTACCCACAGCTTGTGGGCGGCATTGAATCGTTCTCTTCTAGTTATGTATACCATGGCTGTATTCTCGCTTCAAAAAATTTGCGCAAAAGTACGAAATGTAATGATAATCAGTGGGGTGCTGGGGAGCCGTAAAATGTAAAAGTGTATATCCGACAGGGGAGGGGGAGAAAAGGAGCACCGGTTTTTGTGATTGAGCTGATGGCCCACCCAGACTTGACAAGTTTCCCCGGCCACCTCCCTGCTCTTGTCAAGTCTTTTTGTGCAATATTATCCGAAGGAAGGAATACGGATTGTTTTAGCTATAGCTGATAGCTCTGATATTCCGGAGCCCGGGAAAGGTTGAGGTTTTGCCGGGCAGGCCCAAGGGTGCAGTTTCCCACTGCGCCCTTGGTTCCTGGGGGGCGGGGCACTGATTGGCTGGGTCGTTGCCGGGCGCACAACATATACGATATAGCCGCACCTACGGCGCTCAAACCATTTTTTGCCGTTTTTGGCTACCAATAGAGCCGCACCTACGGCGCTCGCCCGGCGGTAGCCCCAGGGCTGATTCCTACGGCAAGGGCCCGCGGCCCGCGAATGTTGGTAGCATAGCCCGCAAAAAATAAACGGGAGCGCCGTAGGTGCGGCAATATGATACCTTCCCAGGAGGCAGAGGGCCCAAGCTCCAAGGTGCCAGGTTCCAAGTCTCCAAGTGGCAAGGCGGTAGCCTCACGGCTGATGCCTGTTTTTGAAAAACATATGAGGCACATAGTGCACATAGGCGTGTGGCTCAAAACTATGTGTCCCATGTCCCTCTATGTTTCCATTCCCTTCCAGAGCGCTCTGTGCGCTCGTATGGTTTTAAACACGCAGGCACATAGGTGCAGCAGCTGCCGGGCAGGTCCAAGGGTGCAGTTTCCCACTGCGCCCTTGGTTTCTGGGGGGCGGGGCACTGATTGGCTGGGTCGTTGCCGGGCGCACAACACGTACGATATAGCCGCACCTACGGCGCTCGCCCGACGGCATCCCCGCAGCTGATTCCCACGGCAAGGGCCTGCGGCCCGCGATTGTTGGTAGCATAGCCCGCAAAAAATAAACAGGAGCGCCGTAGGTGCGGGAATGTGATATCTCCCGGGAGGCAGAGGGCCCAAGCTCCAAATTGCCAAGTGCCAAGTCTCCAGGATGCCCGGCGGCATCCCCGCAGCTGATGCCCCGGCGAGTGCCAGCAGCCCGCAGATGGAGAAGAGGCTTGCCCCACTTGAAAACCTGGCTTCCCGGAACACTTCCCTCCTCCCACCGCAGCAATTCTTAACCTACAGTTAATGCCCGGGAGTAGGAATGCGGACAATGTTGCTGTAAATTGTGCAGACAGCGCTACCGCAGCGCGCTCATTTCCTCATCATGCAATCTAGTACCCTTATGGCGCACTCAGCATTACGCACAGCCCGTGCGCTGCTGCTGCGGGACACGGCAGTAGCCTTTTCTCCCTATGACGATTGCAGCCCGGTGGAGGAGCGGCAGACAGCGGCTGCCATTGTGGCAAAAGGCGAGCCGAAGAAAGGCTGTTTCAATACAGGAATTATGTTTCGATTTTTAACTATTTGCACATGTCTATCGCTAGTCTTATTAATGCCCTTGGCCATCTGTGCTCAGCTGCACGATTACGTTTGGGTAATGGGCTACGACGGAGGCCCCGCCAGCGCACATATCGACAGCGCAGGCCTATCCATCCTAAATTTCTCAAATGAGCAGCTGTCTATCAGCGACAACCAAACCGGCGAGGCGCACTTTAGGTCGAATAATTTGAGTTACAGCGATGCAAACGGGGAACTGCTCTTTACCTTCAACGGCCAGGGCGTCTACGGCCCGGGCCACGAATTGGTGCAAAATGGTGCGGACTGGTTTACGGGGGAGTTTCCCAGTGGCTGGTTCGGTCCTCAGTCAAGTATTGCATTACCGTATCCAGATGAGAACAATCTAGCCGCGCTGTTCAATATGGAAATAGATTATATCGCGATAAATGGAAGCAACGAAGCTATTGGCCGTAAGCTGTTTTACTCTTTAGTGGGCCACGAAGGAGATAACCCGCCTGAAGTATTGCTGCGCAAAGAGCTGCTCTTAGTCGATACGCTAGATATAGGCAAGCTCAGCGCCTGCCGCCACGCCAACGGCCGCGACTGGTGGGTGTTGGTGCCTGAGTGGAGCAGCAACCGCTACTACCGCTTTTTGCTAAGCCCCGAGGGCTTAGAAATGATAGGTCAGCAAGTTGTGGGGGGCAATGTGCCTTCCGGGGTGGGGCAAGCTCTTTTTTCACCGGATGGCACTAAGCATGTCCGGTTCAATGGCATTAGTTTTGAGGAAGGAGAGTATACGGTTACCTACGATTTCGACCGCTGTACCGGTCTTTTGAGTAATTACAAACGTTTTAATTATCCTGTCGGCGGAAGTGGGCTGGGTGCCGCTATCTCCAAAAACTCCCGCTACTTATACACCACCTCCTCCATTTACTTATACCAATACGACCTCTGGGCCGAAGACATCGAAGCTACCCGCACCTTGGTGGCCGAGTACGACGGCAATGTCTCCTTTCTGCCCACGCCCTTTTACCTCGGGCAGCTGGCCCCGGACGGAAAAATCTACATCAGCGTATCGAATAGCGTGCGCGTGCTGCACGTCATCCACAACCCAGATGCCGACTGTCCGGACTGCCGCATCGAGCAGCACGGCATCGAGCTGCCTACCTTCAACGCCTTTTCCATCCCCAACCAGCCCAACTACCGCCTCGGCCCCATAGACGGCAGCCCCTGCGATACGCTCGGCATTGACAATATCCCGCTGGCGCGCTGGCGCTACGAGCAGGATACTTTGGAGCCCTTTCTGGTGCAGTTCTATGACCTGAGCGACTACGAGCCGGCCGAGTGGCTGTGGGACTTCGGCGACGGCAGCACGAGCACGGACACCCTGCCGCAGCATACCTTCCCCGGCTACGGCACCTACGAAGTCTGCCTCACGGTGAGCAACGCCAACGGCAGCGGCACACAGTGCA
>CAJXXJ010000300.1 GCA_913062745.1 uncultured Phaeodactylibacter sp. | reverse complement strand
AGGCAGGCGGGTCGGCATACCTGTGCCGATAACTATCGGTATACTCGTGCGTCGGGTTTGTGCATTACGCCCAAACCTCTCCGTTCCGTGTATATCAGATAACCGGACCGGCTGCGTGCAATAATTATTTGTGCTCTAAATGCTAATTGATGTCACTAATCGCTCAACTTCAAAAATTAGACCGCCTGGATGGCTTAATCCGGCGCAAAGCCACCGGCTCATCCAAACAGCTTGCTGCCCGCTTCGGCTGTAGCCAGCGTACGGTTTACAACCTACTGAACATGCTGCGCGAGCTGGGCGCTGAAATCCGGTACTGCAAAGATCGCTGTTCCTATTATTACAAAACACCTTTACCAGTGGACCTGGGGCAATTCCTTAATCCCGATCCGGATACTACGGGGGGAGACGAAACCTGACCAGGCTGGGTTCCAAAATTTTTGGGAAAAAATGGCAGGAAAATGGTGGAGTGCAAGTTATTTGCACAAACTGTATTTAGGTTTGTAGAGTACAATCGAATTAACTTTTTAACCTGAAAATTTCTAAAATCATGAAAAGACTTGTATTGTTTCTCTTAGCCATTGCGATGATTGCCTCGCTGAGTGCAAGTTCACTGATCAGCGTCACGAAACCGGATATTGCCGCTGATGCCCCTGCTCCCACTCCGGATAAAGTACTAACCACGGTAGTGGTCTGTGGTGACGATCCAGAAGGCGTAACGAACTGTGTAACGACAGTTTATGATGATGGCATGAATTGCTTGATTATCGATACAGATGACCATGCGTCTCCTGATGTATATGGTCCCGATTGCTAATATTTTTTTCACAAACGAGCAGTTATCTGCATTTGTAAAGGCAACTGCTCATACAGCATTAACCACCTTAACCCTTTTTAAAGATGAGGCTATTTTTCTTTTGTCTTATTCTTCTCATTGATCTGTTTTACTTTTCCTCTTTGAAAGGCCAAGACATTACAATAATTTATGAGTCCACCCCTCCCGATCAACTACACAAGGCTATACAAGATGTTTTACCCGAGGCTGCCCGGCATGAAATAATTGTACGCTTTACTTTAACCATCACCAATGGGCGCTCCAGGTTTTCCAGGGATAGCGTTTATGTAAAAAAAAGGAGCAACGACAAGGATTCCAAAAAATACAGCCCCTACCAGGTAGTATACAAAGATTACAATAAAAAACTATGGTTGGAAGAAAGCGCCAGATATGAGGAAGGCCACCTGTATGAACAAAACCTCGACCTTATGCGGGAACGGAATGCCCGATGGCAGTGGACCGTTACCGACGAACAGCAAAGCATAGCGGGTATTTTGTGCACAAAGGCGGTCGCCAAAAACGGAGACATAGTGTGGTTTGCCCCGGACATCCCTTATTTGGACGGCCCTCATAATGGTGTATTTAGCCTGCCTGGGCTCGTTTTGTCTTATGAGAACCCCTTTGGCAAATGGACTGCGGTGTCAGTAAAGCTGGGCGGAGGGCCTGTAACCCTGCCTGACGGGCAGCGTTCTGCTAAAAAGAGCGCTATCGACTTGCCTTACAACGAATGGATGGCGCTAGGAAGGGACAAGGTGATTGTCATCAATGCCCAAACGCCTCATAGAACCTGGCTGAAGTTTGAGCGGTAACCCCTAACGCTATGCACCGGACCACCCTCGTCTTATTCCTTTACACATGGGCGCTGCTCTTACCGGGCACTGCCCTTGCGCAGGATTGTTGGGTGCAAGGTACTGCACGCTTATCCGATAGTAAGCAATACGGTGGCATCAGCGTACAGCTGCTCGACCCTTCTGCGACCAAAGTGCTTGGCTTTCGCACCACCGATGGGCAGGGCCAATTTTCGCTGACCGCTCCGGAGGGTGAAAGTCGGCTTTATCTAGCTCAGTTCGGGTACCAGGATACGATGCTGATCATCAAATGCCGGTCGGATACACTCCGGTTGGGCACGCTGACTTTAGCCCCGCTCTCGCTTGATCTTGAAGAGATTTCGGTCGTCGACAAGGCAGCGCTGCTGCGCAAATCGGGCGATACCACTATCTTCAATCTCCAACTGTTGGCAACCGGCAGGGAGCAATCCGTCACCGATATCATCGAGCGGGTGCCCGGTTTTTTTATTGATAATGGCTATATCTACTACCAAAACAAAAAAGTAGAGGACGTCCTGGTGGAAGGCAGGCAAATCGCCACCGGAAAAGACGCTGAATTCACCGATGGCATACTGTACGAGTCCATTCAGGACCTGCGCCTCATCGAAAACTACTTCCCCGGCAGCGTCAACTTTGACTCAGACAGCACGAACCAGCAGCTGGCCCTTGACCTACGCCTGAAAGAGGAATACAAAGGCCAATGGCAGGGTACCCTTAGCCTTGCAGCAGGCTATGAGGCTTTTTACGAAGCGGCCGGCAATGCGCTGACTGCCCGCAAAAAGAGCGCCTTCAGCCTGAACCTGGACGCAGTGAACACCAATCAGGAACCGGACGGCAACAATATGGAGCAAATCCTCCGGGACGCCAAACACGATCAGCTTTTCCAAAACCGCTTCATGTTTGTGCAGCAACGGGACGCCTACTCCCCATCGGTAGCCTGGGGCAATCAGTTTAATCAACGCAACAGCTACCGGCTGCACGGAGCGGCCGATGTGTCTCTGCACGACCGCGCAAATTACCGGGCTAAACTGGAGCTGCCATTCACAACCGGCAACCAAAGCTACCGCCTCGAACGCCTGTTCCGCTCTGAGGTTCCGGATCAACTGGGGGAAGAGACCAATGCTTTTACCGCTTCTAATATCCATTTGGATCAGGTACTCAGCGCATCCCTGAAAAACGGAATGAGTTTTGAGCTGGAGCTGCCCGGAACTGTACAGTTGCAAACCGCAGATACTGAAGAAAACATGGAACTGGGCAATATCAGGTATACGAACACCCAGAATGCTTCAGCAGATGCGCTCGCGCTTCGGCCCGTCTACAAATTCGCCCATACCTTTCCACATGACATACGGCTTACCGTCGCCGGCAAGTACGAATACGAGCAAAACCAGTATGAAGCCGCCGTTGTCAGCAACGACAGCATAGCTGGCATCACAGCGTATCAACCGGAGCAAATGGCTTTTGCAGGCACCCAGAACCAGAGGTACACCGCTTCCAGGCTCAACCATCAGATCAGGGTCAGAAGGCAGATGGAAAGGCTACTGCTGGAGGCCCATTTCGCTGCAAATAGCAATCGGGAAAGGCTGTACAACAAAACGGAAAACGGGGGAATGCGGCCGTTTTCAGGCGAAAGCCGGCTGCGGTACCAAAATGCGCTGGCAGGCATACGGCTGCGGTACGAAATCGGCAGATGGCGGCTGGCGGCCAATATGATGGCGGCACGCTACCAGCTTTCCAATGAGAGCGAAACCCGGGAAAACAGCCTCTTCAGCCCCGGTCTTTTCGCCATGTACCGGCTGGGGAACGACTGGAATATATCTGCCCGCTACGCCCTCAACAGCGAACTGCCCCGGCTTGAGCATACCAATGCCCTGTACCGTTTTCGGGACGCTACCAGCTTTCTGTCCGGGCTGACGCCATTGGGTACAGTCGTTCTCAGAGAAAGCTTCAACCTGGGGATATTTAAGGATTTCTCCATTGCCCTCAACAGCTTGCAGTTTAATGCTAACCTGACGTACGTACCCGCCATGCAGGACTTCCAGCCCGTCAACGACTTTCAGGGGCTGTACCAACTGAGCGCTTTCCAGTTGGTGGATAAGCAGCAGGAGTGGCTCGCGTCGCTGTGGTGCGGGATGTCCGCAGAGCAGTGGAGTGCCCGGCTTACTGTCCGCGGGATAGCATCAAGCGTCCGCCTGCAGGAGCAATTGGTCGATGACCGGATGCTGCAACTGCGCCCCAGCTTCAAATTTTCCGGGATGTCCGGATGGTCTGTACATGCTGATGCCATCATCCGGTATACACAGCGGCGCAGCGGTGAGCGCCTCGTGGAGAACACCCTGCTGAACCCTCGCCTGTCTCTGCGCTTTGAGCACCAGCACTTCCGGCACCAACTACGGTACCAGCTACAGCACAACCGCGCCCGGGACTTAGTCAACAATTACTACCGCCTCGACTACGAGCTGAGCCGGAAGAAGTGGAAAAAACAGTTTGAGTACTTTGTCAAAGGAATTGACCTGCTCAACCTCACAGGTTCCACCATTGGCTTCACCGAGGTCACGCCTGCCTATTTCCAGACCTCGGAATTCGATGCTTTCCCGGGCCAAATCCTGGCCGGTATCAAGTGGTACCTGGGAGCGCAGAAGTAGCAGTGCTTCCCGGCAGAGAAGGGGAGCATGCCTGAGAATTTTCCTACCTTCGCCCCAAAAATAACTGAGAGCAACTTGGCACAGCCTGTAAAAATTTCCGGCCTCATCATTACCCTCAACGAAGAGCGCAACATCCGGGACTGCATTGCTTCCCTGCAGGACGTGGTGGACGAAGTGGTGGTAGTGGACTCTTACAGCACCGACGCTACACCGGACATCTGCCGCGAGATGGGCGCCCGCTTTGTGCAGCACCCCTTCGAAGGGCACATTCAGCAAAAAAACTACGCCGTAGACCAGGCCAGCTACGATCATGTGCTCTCGCTTGATGCAGACGAGCGGCTTTCGCCGGAAATGGCCGACAGCATACGCGCGGTGAAACAAGATTGGCGGGCGGATGGTTATGCTTTCAACCGTCTGAACAACTACTGCGGGCAATGGCTGCCGCACGCCTGGTATCCGGACCGGAAAACCCGGCTGTGGGACCGCCGAAAGGGGCGCTGGGGCGGCACCAACCCACACGATAAGGTGGTACTGCAGGGTACCACTGTGAAGCTGGAGGGCGATTTACTGCACTATCCCTACGCTACTGTGGAGGAGCACTACCGGCAGGTGGTACAGTTTGCAACGGTAGCCGCCCACGCCAAATATGCGAAAGGCAAACGGGCGTCGTTTTTAATCCATGTGCTGATTGGGCCCTGGTTTAAGTTTATTAAGCGTTATATTTTTAGGCTGGGCTTCCTGGATGGCTACTACGGCTTCATCTTCAGCGCCCTGGCTGCTTACGTCAATTTTTTGAAATACCTCCGACTCTGGGAATTGAACCGACATGGAAAACAGCAATAACTTCCCGTCGCTGACGGTCATCATCGCCACTTACAATATGCCAGCCTGGCTGGAAAAGGTGCTGCTGGGTTACGAACAGCAGGATTACAAAGATTTCGACATCATCATCGGGGACGATGGCTCCGGCCCGGAGACGCAAGCGGTAATTGACCGGTTTAAAGAGCGCGGACAGTTGCGCATCACCCACCTCTGGCACGAAGACGAGGGCTACCGCCGGCAGACCATGCTCAACCGGGCTATTGTGGAAGCACAGGGCGAGTATATTCTGTTTACCGATGGCGAC
>CAJXXJ010000299.1 GCA_913062745.1 uncultured Phaeodactylibacter sp. | reverse complement strand
GACTACGAGCGCAAACAGGCCCGCCACATGCAGGATACTTTCGAAGAAATCCTCACCAATATGGGGGCTACCATCCTTTCGGATAAAGGAACCGCCGAAAACGACTACGGCCTGAATAAGCCCGGGGAGATCATCCACGAGGTCGGTACCGCCCGTATGGGCAACAACCCGAAAACCTCCGTCACCAATGCCTACGGGCGGCTGCACGAGGTGCCCAACCTCTTTATCACCGACGCCGCCACCTTCCCCAGCCAGGCTGACAAGAACCCGACCTGGACCATCATGGCGCTGGCCTGGCGCACGAGCGACCACATCATTTCCGAACTTAAAAAAATGAACCTCTAATGGACCGTCGAGAAAGTATAAAAAGCCTGCTCATCGGCGCGGCGGCTACGTCCGCCCTGTTCACCGCTGCCGGTTGTGGCACGGAAACAGCCGAAGCCACCACGGAGGCTGCAGCAGATCAATACCCCTTTTCCGGAACCCGCACCAAAGCAGAGCTGGAACGCGATGCCCGCTTCCACGCCACCGGCCCGTTTTTCAGCGATGCCGAACGGAAGACGCTCGACCGGCTCGCCGATATTATCATCCCGGCCGATGAGCAGGGGCCTTCTGCCAGCGCCACCGGCGTGACCGGCTTCATCGACTTCATGGCGCTGGATTTTCCGGATTTCCAGCTGCCGCTGCGCGCCGGGCTTTCCTGGCTGAGCCGGGAGTCGCTGCAGCGCTTTGAGCAAAATGAGTTCACCGCGCTGACTCCGGAGCAGCAAATTGCAATCGTGGAGGATATCGCTTACCTGCCGGAAGACCCGGAGGAGGACCCGGCTCCGCCTGTAGCCTTTTTCCACTTGCTGCGGCAGCTCGTCGTCTGCGGCTACTTCACCAGCAAAGAAGGGCTGGAAGACCTGGGCTACGTGGGCAACCGGCCCAATCTGTGGGACGGGCCGCCGGAAGAGGTACTGCAAAAACACGGCATCACCGGCGAGGAGGAATGGCTGGCCAAGTGCGTCGACCACGATACCCGCGGCGAGGTTGCCGAGTGGGATGAGCAGGGCAACTTGCTGAACTAGACAAAAAAAGCACGCTAACAACACTTACCGCAATCCCGAAGACGATGCACCAAACTCTATTGCTCCTGGCGGCAGCTCTTTTTGCCTTGTTGCCTCAGGTGCAAGCTCAGGAAGCAGACAGCCTGCGGCAGGCTTTTGCGGAAAGCGAAACGCCTGAAGAGCAGCTCATAGCCGCCAGTGCTTTGTGCAGTTGGTACAGCATGGGCAGCAACGACAGCATCTCCTATTTTTGCCAGCAGGCCATTGAGCTGGGGCAGCAACTGTCCGATCCCCCGGAGGTGGTATACGGGCTGATCAACCTGGGCTTCTGGCACCACCGCAAAAGCAATTACGGGCAGGCCAAAAAGTATTATTACCAGGCGCTGTGGCTCAGCCGGCAAAACAATCTGGCACTGGAGGAAGCCAAAACCTGCAATAACCTGGCTACCACTCATCAGCGCACCGCACAGCCCGACTCTGCTTACTTCTACTGGTTCAGGGCGGAGCAGCTCTACGAGCAGGCGGGCAGCCCCATTGAAATCTGGAAGGTATACTCTGGTTTATTCGGCCTGTTCCGCGAAAAGCAGGATACTGCGCAAGCCAACCACTATGCCGCCCTGTCCTACCGTTGGTGCACCAAAAGCCCGAACCGTTCCGACCGCGGCTACCTCATCTTCCGCTTGATGCAGTACTACTTCCAGACGAGCCAGTTTGAGCAAATGGCTGCTTTTCAGCAAAAGTGGGATGCGTTCAAGCTGGAGCGCGAAACGGACGAAAAGCTCATGCAACAGCCGCAGCATATCGCGCTGTACCTATATGCCAACCAACAGGATGAAGCCGTTGAGCGGCAACTGCTGCGGGCCATTGCGTTCTTTGAGCAATCAGGTGTACCCTACCGCGCCGGATGGACCTACGAAGACCTGGCGAAGTTCTACCATCAGCGCGGGCGGGATACGGAGGCGGTTGATGCGCTGCAACGGGCCCTGCAGTACTACCGGCAAGCCGATGTCCCCTACCGCCGCGGGCGGGCACTGCACCTTTTGTACCAGTGGAAAAAAGGCACCGGGCAAGCCGAAGAAGCCCTGGCTTACCTGGAGGCCTACGAAAGCCTGGAGGACAGCCTGGCCAGCATCACCGTAGAGAAAAACCTCAACGCGCTGCGGGTGCAAGCCGAAACCGAAAAGAAAGAACAGGCGCTGCAAATCAAGGAACTGGAGCTTTCGCAAAAAACGCAGGAGCGCAATATCTTCCTCTTCAGCTCCCTGCTGCTGGCTGCGCTCGCTGCCGCCATCTTCCTCGGCTTGCGCCAAAGGCTGGTCACCAACCGCCGCCTGGCCGATCAGGAACAGCAGCTGCAGCAACAGCAGATACAGCAGCTGGAGCAGCAAGCCAAACTGACGGCTATGCAGTCTATGATTCAGGGGCAGGAGCAGGAGCGGGTACGCGTAGCCAATGACCTGCACGACAGCCTGGGCGGGGTGATCACTTCCGTGCAAAACCACTTCTCTGCCCTTTTGAAAGCCAACTCGGCGCCGCAGCGGCAATCCCTCACGCAGCGCACGGGTGAGCTGATGGCACAGGCCGGGCAGGAGCTCCGCCGGATTTCCCGCAACCTGATGCCGCGCTCCCTTACGCTGCTGGGGCTGGAAGGCGCACTGGAAGACCTGGCCGGGCAAGTCCGGGCACAGGGCCTGGAGTGCCAGTTTCAGGCCATCAACCTGCGCACCCGGCTTTCGGAAGAGATGGCGGTGCCACTGTTCCGCATTGTGCAGGAGCTGACCAACAACATCCTCAAACATGCAGAAGCAGAAAGCGTACTCATACAGCTGCTGCAGCGCGACGGCAGCCTGTTCCTTACCGTAGAGGACGATGGCAAAGGTTTTACCCTCGAAGCAGCCCGGCAGCAGTCTTCGCTGGGCATGAGCAGCGTAGCCTCCCGGGTGGATTACCTCAACGGCACACTGGAGATCGACACCGCGCCCGGGCAGGGCACGAGCGTGAACATACATATTCCGCTGTAGGCAGGCCTTTTCTACCGGAATTCCGGTAGAAAGACTCGAGCAGAATACCTGTAGTTGAAAGCAGTGAGTTCTCCCGACATTTGGGAAAAACCAAATGCTATGCGACACGCTACACTTTTGACGTTTGTCCTGTTTTTCACGGCCCTGCTCCCCGCTCAGGAGTGGGAGCGTCAGCACCCCTTTGACGATATGCGCGATGTGCTGGACATCGGGATGTGCCCCAATGGCTTCGGAGTGATGGTAGGGGAAGATGGCCTGGTGATGCAGACTCAGGATTTTGGACAAAGCTGGGCCTATACGGCCGAAAATTTTGTCGGAACACACCGCGAAGCCGCCTGCGCTCCCAACGGCGATGGCACCTACACCACCTGGATAGCCGGCAATGACCTGTGGCGCTCTACGGATGATGGGCAGAGCTGGGAAAAGCTTCCCGATCCGGAAGGCGTCGGCAGTACGTTTTTCATGAATGTGCTGCAGCCGGACGAGCTGTTTATCGCTAACTACGTGACGCTGTTAAAGACAGCAGACGGCGGCAGCAGCTGGGAAGAGATTACCCCGGACAGCCTGGGCTTTATCAGCAATTTCTTTTTTCTGGACAGCGACCACGGCTGGGTGGGCAACCGGGACGGGCAGTTGTTCATCACGCAGGACGGCGGGCAAAATTGGGATAAAGTGACGATCGCCGAAGGGCTGGAAGAATATGTAGAGCCGCTCTTCATCGACGAGCTCAACGGGTATGCCTCACTGCGGGAGGATTTCTACCAAACTACCGATGGCGGCTATACCTGGGAGAAAATTGCCGATAATGCGTTCGGTAACTACACGGATGATATGATGTTCATGGATGAAGCCGGGCAGGCTATCGTTGCCACCTCCTTTGACAAGCGCATTTATCAGTCGGTAGATGGTGGGCTGAACTGGACACGGATCACCCCACCCGATGGCGGGTTCGTGTACGGGCTTGAAGCGTTGCCGGATGGACAAGTATGGGTAGGCGGCGAATTTCGTTCTGTTTTTTATTCTTCTGGTGCAGGCACGCAGTATGTCAATCAAATTCCGGGCATCCGGGAAAGTTTGCAGGAAATAGCATTCCTGGACCTTAACCTGGGGTGGGCCGTCGGCGGGTCTGCCGTGCTCAAGACAACGGATGGTGGGGGCAACTGGGAGGCATTTAACCTCTTCGACTTCACGACTGAGAACAGTTTCAAGCAGGTGCTGATCCTGTCCGAACAGGAAGTCTGGATTTCGGGCAACCGGAAAGTGCTGCGGACGACTACCGGCGGCACTGTCTGGGAAGAAGTATTGGAAGTCTCAGATGATATCCTTCAATTCGCCCTGGAGAAGGTGGGCAACAGCATCATGCTCGTCTCAAGAGACGGCCTGGTATACCGCACGGAAGACGATGGCGTAAGCTGGGAGAGTACTTCCGTAGCGGGCATCGACCGCCTGCGAACGCTCGCCTTTGCCAATGATGATGTGGGCTACGCAGTAGGCTCGCAGAGCAGTCTGATCAAAACGACCGACGGTGGTGCCAGCTGGTCTCAACTATCCGCCGATTTGCCGGAAGGCCTGAACATACTGGATGTCCACTTTATGAGCCCGGATACCGGCTGGATCGTCAACCGGGACCTATCTGATCATATTTGGAAAACCGTAGACGGCGGCCTGAGCTGGACGCCCGCTACGGTATCCGCAAACACCTATTGGCAAGGCGTCACCTTCGCTAACGACACCCTGGGTTACCTTTTCGGCGGCAGCTCCATCGTCGGCAAGGTTTACCAAACCACAGACGGCGGGGACAGCTGGTCGGCTGCTCATTCCATCAACCTGCAGATCAACGATGTCTACGTTGCGGCCAATGAATCGACAAGAAGCGTTTGGACGGCAGGCCTGGGCGGTAATATCGAGCGGCAGGAAACGGACCTGGTGGTTTCCGGTACGCGCAGCACCGTGCCGCAGGCACTGCAGCTTGCGCCCAACCCGGCTTCCGGCACGCTTTACCTGCAGTTGCCGGATCAACTCAGCCCCAACGCTCGTATCGAAGTCTACAGCACTGCCGGACAGCTTATCTCTCAGCAAGTGGCGGCTCCGTACCTTTCTACCACCCATTGGCCGCCGGGTTTATACCTGGTGAGATTAACAGATGGCCGGTCTGTTTATCAAGCCAAAGTAATCAAAGCCCAGCCATAGGAGATAATTGGTGTAAAACAGGGCAAAGGCACTAAATTTGAATTCACCATGCTTAAAACACGCAAGAGCGGGTAATAGTGGCTTTTTTACCCTGGATTGTGCCATATTTAGCATATAGCCAGCGAAATCTATGTATTTTTAGGTACATTTCGCTGGCTATAATTGTAGCGAAAGCGCCATATCTTCAAGAC
>CAJXXJ010000298.1 GCA_913062745.1 uncultured Phaeodactylibacter sp. | reverse complement strand
GGGCTACCTTGGCTTGCTGTTCGATCAGGCGCCTTTGCTTACAGAAGAGGATGACCTCAGCATGCCTCCCGGCTTTTCGCCTTATCCGGAGGTCATTGACAAGGCGGTCGCAGAGCTGCAGGCTGCTATCAGCCTTTCGGAGACTGCCGGCATCGATTTTTTCCATACTTACTTTCCGGAACAACCGATGGACGGGGAGCGTTTTGCGCGGTTTTGCCGGTCTTATTCGGCCCGCTTCCTGGCGCAACAAGCCCGCACAGCAGCTGAAAATGAAACGGCCGACTGGGCGGAGGTCGCTACGCTGGCAGAGCAGGGTCTGCAAGCCACTTTTGCGCCGGCTGCTGACGGGCAGGACTGGACCAGCTACCACCGGTTTACCCTGGCCAATACCGGGGAAGGCCCCTTCTGGGCGCGGGTGGATCAGCGGCTGATTGCCGCGCTCGACCCCGGTCAGCCGGCGCGCTACCCTCAGGTGGAAGCAGAAGGAGCGCCACCGCTCGATGAACCGCAGGCACAGTCGGCTGATGCCCGCCTGCAAAGTGATTTCCGCTTTGATGCGAACATCCCTTTTCCGGCAGACCGGGGAGAGTGGCATTACTCGCACTACCAGCACCGGCGCCACGAGGTGCAGCCTGAGCTGATGGGGAATGGGCTGCAAGGCCCTATGCCTGCCTTTACGGCGATGGATAACCAACTGCTTTTGGCGGAAGCCTACCTGCGCACCGGCCGGAAAGCCAAAGCCGTACAGCTGATCAACGGAAGCAGCCGCCTGAACCGGGGGCAGTTGCCGGGGGTAAATGGTAATGAGCCGGAGTCAGCCCTGCTGCAGGCTATCTACTACGAGCGGGCTATTGAATTGCTGAATACGGCCCCTGCCGGGCTATGGCTCGACCGCCGCCGCTGGGCAGAACGGGAGTTTTCGGAATCCGTCAGCGCGCTGGGAGGGCTGCAGCTCGGCAGCCCGGCGCAGTTGCCGGTGCCGGCGGCAGAAGCGCGGGTCAGTGATATACCAGTGTACAGCTTTGGAGGGGTCAAAGACCCTGAGGGTATTGATCCGTTTTTCTATTAGCGGCCCATTAAAGCTAAAAAGATGGTGCCCGGCTAAATGATGCCCGGCATATCTGCCGCCCAGTCCGGCAGCGGTGCCTGCACCAACAGGCGGTTTTCCAACTCATCATCAAAAAACTCCAGTTTCCAGGCGTGCAGCATGATCTGCTGTTCGCGGTAGGGCGTTTGGGCACCGTACAGAGCGTCTCCCACTACGGGGCTGCCGGCAGCAGCAAGTTGCGCCCGCAGCTGATGGTAGCGGCCGGTGATGGGCTCCAGCTGAATGAGGGTGTAGCCCTGTGCCGTCCGGCCGTAGGTTTTGTAATTGGTCATGCACTCGCGGGCTTTTCCGCCCGGGCCTTCCCGCACCAGGGCTTTTTTCTTTTCCTGGCTCTTTTCCAGCCAGTGGTTGAGGGTGCCCTGTGCTGCCGGCGGCGGGTGCTCGGTAGCGGCGAGGTAGATTTTTCGGATATCCTTTTCGCGGAACTGATCGTTGAGCTTGCGCAGCATACTCTTTTTCTTGGCTACAAGTACCAGGCCGGTGGTCACCCGGTCGAGCCGGTGGGCGATGCCCACGTAAGGGATGCGTTTTTCCTGTTCCAGGTGAGCGTAGACCAGAGACTCTACGGAAGCTCCGAAGGGATTGCGCTCCACCTGAATACCAGCGGGCTTGTTGACGGCGATCCAGCGGTCTGTTTCTTGTATAACTCCTATATCCACAAGTCCAATTTTGCCGGCCGGGCGGGCAGCCGTGTTGATCAATATTAAGAAGTAACTCTGAGACTGCGCAATCTGTTTAGCGCGGCGGCCAGTTCCAGGCGGCGAAAAGCCGAGTAATCTCCTGCCGGCTGTGGCTGCAGCACATCGAGCCCCTGCTCCTGAATATCGGCTGAGAGCAGGTCCAGCACTTCCGGCAGCGGTGCTTCGCCCAGATACTTACGGAGGTACCGCAGTGCATCCGCAATAGCCGCCAGTTGCCCCTGCTCGACCAGCTGTTCCACAGCGGAAAGCTCAATATCGTAGCGGCCAAACTGAATACTCCGGGTGTCGAATGCCCGGGTCTTCTCCCGCTTGCCGCGCTGTGCATCCAGGCTTTCCGGCAAGGGGCGGCGGTGGGGAGGTGCCGGAAAATGGCCTTCGCTCTCCCGGGCCCGCTCCTGAGGGTAGGCTTCTGCGACTTCCCGGGCTCGGGCTGTCAGGTTTTCCGGGCGGTACTCTATCATGCCAATAACGGTATCGGCCACATCCAGGTAGAGCCCGCTGCCGCCTATGACCAGCACCGAGCTGACGCCACGCTCGTCGTACAGCTGCCGGATGCGGTCCACGAAGGGCGTGATGGGCTCGCGTTGCCGGGGGATGAGCTGCTGCATGCGCTGGTCGCGGATCATAAAGTTGGTAGCCGAAGTGTCTTCGTCGATGAGCAGGGAGGTAGCCCCGGCCTCCAGAGCTTCCATCACATTGGCTGCCTGCGAGGTACTGCCGCTGGCGTTTTCTGTGGAAAAGCGGTCAGTTGGCTGCCTGCCGGGCAGGTTGTTAATGAAGGGCGAGATGTCCACCTGCTCGATGTAGCGGCCGTCTTCCGCCCGTACTTTCGCGCAAAGCGGCTGGCTGATGACAAAAGACCGGCCGTCGCCGGGGATGTGGTTGTAAACGCCCAGCTCAATAGCGCGCAGCAGGGTAGACTTGCCGTGGAAGCCACCCCCGACGATGAGGGTAACGCCCTCGGGGACCCCCATACCGCTGAGGGTACGGTTGGGCAGCCGGACTTCCACCCGCAGGCTTTCCGGAGACTCGAAGGGCAGGCCGCCCTGCAGTGGCCGGGCGTCAATGCCGCTCGCCCTCGGCAGCATCGCGCCATCGGCTACGAAAGCGACGAGGCCGAGCTCCGGAAGCCGGGCGCGCAGCGCGTCAGCGTCTTCGTTGGTAAACAGGTGCTCGCGCAGCCGCTCTTCACTCTGCACAGCGTGAGGAAGGCTATGCTCCACAATAGCGGGCAGCTCCTCCAGCAGTATGGCTGCTGCCTGACGCCCGGCTATGCGGCGGCCAAAAGCAGGCAGCCCAATGCGAAACCGCAACTCAATATACCCATTTCGGAGCACGACAGCAGTACGCTGCAGTATCTCCTGCCCGGGCTCCATAATGAATACCGCCCCGCTCTTGCCGCTGCCGCGATTGCCCTGAGCAAACCGGCGGCAGGCCCGGGCAAACTGCCGGTTGAGGTAGTCGCACAAGGCCGTGCGCCGGCTGTCGTTCAGCATCATCCATTCCGGATAGTCATTGGAATAGCGCACCCGCACCCGGCTGGGGGCAGCAAAGGGGTCGCCCTGCACGTGGTCAATCGATAAATCAAACCGTTCAAAGGAATACTGCCCCTTGATATCGTTGTACGCTTTGTAGCTTTTGCCGTCAAGGCGCAGCAATTGCTGGCGGAGGTCGTTGGCTGGTTTCATAAAATCAAGGTAGGGGGAAGGGCTCACTTATGCAAATGAAGCCCCGGACAAGCCCTCAACAAAGCTGCCGGTTCGGCCATAAATATTTCCTCTTTTCGATTGTTCAACTGATATGACAGATGCCTGACAACGTCTTACAGCTGCCCGGCGTATTCTTGTCGACCAAAGCGCAGTGCAGGGCTGAAAGCACCATACTGCAAGGGATAGCGCAGCACACTGGCTTGGTCATGAAGCATATAATTTCTGTCATATTTTAGTAAGGACTCCTGAGATACTGACAAAAGTCATGTTGCATCGGCGGCGAGCTGAATAGTTTTGTTTAAGCTTGTTGCAGTTTTGTGACATACAGCCGATAACCGAAAATTATTTTTGCGAAGTAACTCTGAATTCAAGGCTCTATGCTGGCGAACTATAAAATACTCACGGTAACACATAAGCGGACTAATCTCAAGGAGATTGGTGACTTCGTGCTGAAGACATCTGATCAGGAAGAGCTTAAGGGACGCCTCGAGAGCCTGAAGCAGCAGTTTCACCTCGACGAACTTTTTTACCTGCCTACCTGCAACCGGGTGATGTACTTCTTTACTACCCGGGAGCCGCTCAGCGACCGCTTCGTCGCGCAGTTTTTCCAAAGCATCAACCCGACTATGCCGGTGGAGCTGATGGACGAAATCGACGATATCGTTTACCAGTACGACGGCGTAAAGGCGGTGGAGCACTTCCTCGATGTTGCAGCTTCCATCGACTCGCTTGTGATTGGTGAGCGGCAGATCCTGCGGCAGATTCGCGAGTCCTACGAGCCGTGCCGGGAATGGGGGCTGACGGGGGAGTATATCCGCATCGCTTTTCAGCAGGCAGTGGTGGCGGCTAAAGCTGTTTACAATAAGACACGTATTGGCGACAAGCCGATTTCGGTAGTGTCGCTTGCTGTACAGCAGATGCTGCGGGCGCACGTTCAAAAAGAGGACCGCTTACTGCTGGTCGGTGCCGGGCAGACCAATCAGCTGGTGGGCAAGTTTCTGGTGAAGCACGGTTTTACGAAAGTGACTGTATTCAACCGCAGCCTGGAAAAAGCCGAGCAACTGGCTCAAAATGTGGGCGGGCAGGCATTGCCGCTCGCTGAATTGCCCAACTATCAGGGCGGTTTTGACTGTATGATCGTTTGTACCGGGGCTACGGAGCCCATCATTACTTCTCCGCTTTACCGCCAATTGCTGAACGGCGAACAGGGCCGCAAAGTGGTTATTGATCTGGCTATTCCCAATAATGTGCATGAGCTGATCACGGAAGATTTCAATGTGGAATACATTGAAGTGGAGGGCCTGCGCAATCTGGCCAAAAAGAATCTCGCTTTCCGCGAACGCGAAGTTGAGCGTGCCAGGAAGGTGCTGAACGAATACCTGCAGCAGGTACCGGCGCTCATCAAGCAACGGCAGATAGAGCTTGCAATGCGTTCCGTGCCGACCGAAATCAAGGCGGTAAAGGAGAAAGCCATGAATGAGGTATTCCACAAAGAGCTGTCCGGCCTGGACGAGCAGACCAAAGCCCTGATGGAGAAGATGCTTTCCTATATGGAGAAAAAGTGTATCGGCATCCCTATGAAGGCAGCCCGGGAAGCAGTACTTAACCAATAGTGCCGGGGTTCTTTGCCACAACTGCTATCTTTGTGGCAAAAAGATAGATGTCCTACCAAGCAACCTTAGCCTACGCACAGGCACAGGACCGCGAAGACCCGCTTCGGGAATACCGCGGCCAATTTTACTTTCCACAACACGAGGGGCGGGATTGCCTTTATTTATGCGGCAACTCGTTGGGGCTGCAGCCCAAAACGGCGGAGCCTGCACTGCTGCACGAACTGGAGCACTGGAAGGAACACGGCGTAGAAGGCCACTTTCGTGGGAAGATGCCCTGGAAGGACTACCATGCTTTTCTCACCGAGCAGAGCGCACATGTTGTGG
>CAJXXJ010000297.1 GCA_913062745.1 uncultured Phaeodactylibacter sp. | reverse complement strand
GCCCCGCTCTCCATCAGCCCTTTTGTCATCGAAGACCAGGTGGTGTTTGAAACCGGTGAAAAACGCAGCAGCGTCCTCCTGGAAGCCTGGGGGCAAAACGCCAATTACTTCCCCAACCGCTTCAGCCGGGGCGTGCCTACTCTGCTAAGCTGCAACAACGGCACTATTATCTGGGATGACCCCAAACCTTACGTGATTTACGGGCAAATTCTCATCGACAGCTGTGCGCTGGAAGTGGCGGCGGGCACCCGGATTTATGTGCACGGGGGTATCGCCCAAAATGAGCTGTTCGGCATCTTCAACGATGGCATCATTTACACGCTGGGCAACGGCAGCATACACCTCAACGGCACCGCCGAAGACTCTATCGTCATACAGGGCGACCGGCTGGAGGAGGCTTTCGCCGAAGAACCGGGGCAGTGGCAGGGCATCGTTATTGGCCGCGGCAGCAAGGGCAATACTATGGAATACACAACCGTAAAGAATGCCATCTTCTCCGTTTACGTCGACTCTCTGGGGGAACTGACCGCCCGTAATTGCCGCTTTTACAATACGAACAGTAGCGGCATCGTCGGCTTCAGCAGCAGTATCAACCTGACCAACTGCCTGATCTACAATAATTTTGGCAACTCCGTGCAGCTGCTGCTCGGCGGCAACTATAACTTTGACTACTGCACCATAGCCAGCTTTGGCGTCAATGCGTCCTCGCTGGGTATTTCCAATTTCTTTTGCTACGATGACCCATTCGTCTGCCAGGTACGGGCCGTCAATCCGGTTCGGGCGCGCTTCCGCAACTCTATCTTTTTCGGCTCCAGCCGCGATGAGCTGAGCTTTGCCGATATCAGCGGAGGCAGTGAGCCACTCTTCTTCGATGTGCAGTTTGCCAACTGTATTGTACGGGTGGATGAACTGCTCGAACAGCAGGAGGGCCTGTATGCCGATTTCCTGGAGGGCAACGGCTGCGTCAATTGCATCAACGCAGACCGGCAGGACACGCTGTTCGTCAACCCCAATAATGACAATTACCGTTTGGATAGCCTCTCGATTGCCGAGGGGCAGGCCAAACCGCTGCCGAACGTCAGCATCGATCTGCTCAGCAACGAGCGGGACCCGTTGAGCCCGGACATCGGCGCTTTTGAATACCAATACCAGTAAAAAAAGCCCAACCCTAACCATGACCACCTTTCACTACGGGCAGGACCAGCTTACCGCCGGCATCGCCCTGCAAATCTGCCGCGGGCAGCGGCCCGCACAGCTCAGTAACGACAGCTGGGAGCGGGTAGAGCGCTCCGCAAAAATCGTCCGCAACCTGGCACAGGGCGAAGCAGCTGTATACGGCATCAATACCGGCTTCGGCCCGCTCTGCAGTACTAAAATTTCCGCATCCGATACCGCTAAGCTGCAGCACAACCTGCTGACCAGCCACAGCGTAGGCGTAGGTGCAGCTGTACCTGAAGAAGTTGCCCGGCTCATGCTCATTTTGAAAGTACATGCACTAAGCCAGGGCTATTCGGGCATTTCCCCCGCTACGCTGAAACGCATCCTCTGGCTGATCGAACAAAGCATCACCCCGGTGGTCCCACGGCAAGGCTCGGTGGGCGCTTCCGGCGACCTGGCACCACTGGCACATCTGTTTTTGCCGCTAATTGGCCTGGGCCGTGTTGTTTACAAAAATGAAGTAGTGCCTACCGGGCAAATGCTACAGGCTGAGGGCATGGAACCACTGGAGCTACAGCCGAAGGAAGGGCTGGCCCTTATCAATGGCACACAGTTTATCGCGGCCTACGCCGTGCAGGTAGTGGAACGCCTGCACCGCTGCCTGAGCCAGGCCGACCTGATCGGGGCAATGATGGTGGAAGGCCTGCTCGGGTCCGCAGCGCCCTTCCACCCGGAATTGCACGCCCTGCGCCCCTACGCCGGCAACCGGCACGTAGCCGGCCGAATCCGCCGGCTGCTCGAAGGGTCTTCCATCAATGCTTCGCACAGCGGTTGCGACCGGGTGCAGGACCCTTACTCGCTGCGGTGCATCCCGCAGGTGCACGGGGCTTCCCGCACCGCATGGCTGCACCTCAGAGAATGCCTGGAAGTGGAGCTGAACGCAGTGACGGACAACCCGGTCGTATGGAGCGAAGAACTGACCATCAGCGGCGGCAACTTCCACGGGCAGCCGATGGCACTGCCGCTGGATTACGCTGCACTGGCAGGAGCAGAACTGGGCAATGTTTCCGACCGCCGCTCCTACCTTTCCCTAACGGGTATAGACGGAGCAGTGCCTAAATTGCTGATGAAGGAAACCGGCACAAACTCCGGCTTCATGATCCTGCAGTATACTGCTGCCGCTCTTGTCAGTGAAAATAAAGGCTTATGCTTCCCGGCCAGCGCAGACAGCATCACCACCTCACTCGGGCAGGAAGACCATGTAAGCATGGGGTCGATTGGTGGCCGAAAAGCCTTGCGCATTACCGAGAACCTGGAGCAAATACTGGCCATAGAATTGGTGTGCGCTGCCCAGGCTATGGATTTCCAGCGGCCGCTGAAGTCTACGCCGATTGTGGAAGCCATGCACGAACGGGTTCGGGCAGCTATCACGCACGCAGAAGCGGACCGGGTATTTGCCGAAGACATCGGGCAGGCGGCCCGGCTGCTGCAGAATGGCGAACTGCTGAGCATTGCGCAGAGCCACGGCTTACAAACGGAATGGGATGATCAATTTGAGCATTACTAAAACTGTACTTTATGGCTAGCCCTGCACTGCAACCTATTCGTACCATCAGCATTCTCGGCTGCGGCTGGCTGGGCTTCCCGCTGGCGCAGGCACTCGTGGCAGAGGGCTATACCGTGAAAGGCTCCACGACAAGCCCCAATAAGATTGGCAGCCTTGAGGAGGCCGGCATACAGCCCTTTCTCCTTTCGGTAAAAGAAGAGGTGGAGGCGGCGGAAAAAGCGGACTTTTTTGATGCCGACCTGCTGTTCCTGAATATCCCTCCGGGCGGGCGCCGCGATCCGCAGGTGGAGGATACCTATCCACAAAAAATTAAAGCCGTACTGAACGAGCTGCACCAAAGCCCGGTACGCTATCTGTTATTTTGCAGCTCTACCGGTGTCTACGGCAGCAATAATGATTGGGTAGATGAAAACAGCCCCTTAGCCGGAGAAACCGCATCCGGGCGGGCGCTGGAGGTCATCGAGCGCTTTCTGGCCCTGCAGCAGCACCCTATCATCAGCGTACTGCGGCTGGCAGGCCTGGTGGGCGGCAACCGGAAGCCGGGGCGTTTTCTGGCTGGCAAAAAGGACCTGCCGAATGGCGAAGCCCCCGTCAACCTCGTGCACCGGGAGGACTGCATCGGCATCATTCTGGAGCTCATCCGGCAGGGCGCCTGGGGCGAGACCTTCAACGTGGTGGCGGACGAGCATCCTACGCGGGCAGCATTTTATACCGTACAGGCTGAAAAGCTGGGGCTGGAGCCGCCTACTTTTGTAGGGAATAAACAACTGTCCTATAAGTTGGTAAGCAATGATAAAGTAAAACGGGTGCTGAAGTATCGTTTTCGTTATCCGGATCCAAAGGGTTTTTAGTCCGTTCTTATTATGTGAGCAAATTTGCCCACAAAAGCTTCAAGGAGTACAATGGATTTCACCTTACCAGTTACTTACGGTTGATGGCCAGGTCTTCAACTGCAGAACCCGCCTGCTGGCTCCCATTCCTTACGGATACGAGGCGACCGGCGTATGGTGCCGGGAGAAAGGGGAATGCTTTATTGAAATCACAAATGGGGAGCATAAAGGATTGTTGAGCAATAATTTTGAAGTCGTCCTGCGTCCCTGGCTGGACGATATACATGGCTTTGTGGGCGACCACTTAATGGTAACCAAGCATAGAAAAATGGGATTGCTCCGTTTGAAGTGAGGGAAAAGTGTTCAATCCCTAATCTTGTCCGACATCCCTGCCGGCTGTTTCAGCACTTCCCGGAAATAGCGCTCCGCAATCCGCCCCTTGCGGGTATAGAAGTCTGCCTGTACGGTCAGTTCGAGCTTGCGCGGGCAGGGCTTGGGCTGCAGGTTTTCCAGAAATTGTATCTCTTCTACCGGAAACTGCTGAATAGCTTCGTCTGCACAGCGGTGGCCAAAGAAAGGCAGGCTTGGGTTTTCGGAGCCATAGCGCTGCAGGTTGAGCTCATCGGGCAGCGGAGCAAAGCTGATGGATTTGCGCAGCTGCTGATCTTTGCCATCCCGGGCAACGGGATAGAACACCTCGCGAACAGGCTTCATGCCATCCGGCTTGACGTACAGGTAGAAGGGAGCATTGACCTCCCCAAAGATATCGGTGCTGAAACGACCATTTTCATCCGTCCACGCCCGGTGCAACTTACTGAAGTCATGGCCCGGGAAGTCAGACTGTTGGGTGATATAAACGGTGATACTGGGCAGCGGGATACCGTGTGCATCCACTGTACCGGAGATGGTATAGGTCTTTTTCCGGGGATGGGTCGCCAATAGCAAAACACAGGTTAAAATAACCAGTGCGGTGCTGAGCCAGAATGAAAACTTAAGGGTTCGCATGCAGCTTTTGGGTTGGGTGGTTCTTAGTGTTTTTGCATAATCACCTAATTTAGGCATTTTATCCATACGTGTCAAGGCATCTTCCAGATTATCAGTACAATACGGGGCTATTTTGAATAGCCGGCGCCAATTGTGGCGTCTTATCCGGGTGCAGATGGATTTTAATCCAGCTGCTGCTGTCGCCGTCCCCGGGGGGCAGCCCAAGCTTCGGATAGTGCACGTCCCGGTAGCCGGAGCGTATGAGTGTCAGGTCTACCTCGTTTTCTCCGGCAGCAGCCTCGTAGGTCAGCACCGATTTTCCGGTAGAGGCTGTATAAGCCGTGGTGGTCTCGTTGCCGATGATTTGCACATAAACGCTGTCGATCGGGCGCAGGGAGTAGGCTTCGAGCGCCATAATCCTCAGGTAAACGGTGCGCGGCGGGTTATACCACCATTCTTCAAAACTCTGGTACCAACGGGTAATTTGCGGAAGCCCTAAAATGACCAGCAGCACAGCGATAAAGGCGGCCACCAGGCCTTTGCGCACCTGACTGCCGAATTCTTTGCGGAGCTCCGTCCACTCGGCTTTTGACCGCCGGCGGAAGGCATGCTTAAACCGTTGCCAGTACGCCTTCCACTTTTCCTCGGGTTGCTTATCTGCCATACGCTACTGTATTCTGCCAGTTTTTAAAACGGAGGCCGTGCCAGGATAGTTCCTCCGCCATACCCTACCCTGCCTCATTCCTGCTTATCCAGCAGTTGCTGCTGCAGCTCAGCAATTTTGCGCCAGAGCTCCTCATTTTCGGCTTTGAGCGCCCCGGCATCTTCAGAACGGCTGCCCTGCAGGCTGCGGACTTGCTGCTGCAGGCCCCGCTGCTGCTCGATGATTTGCTCCAGCATGCCCTCCAGGCGGTTGAGCCGGCTGCTCAGGCCCTCGGTGGCCGGCACAGG
>CAJXXJ010000296.1 GCA_913062745.1 uncultured Phaeodactylibacter sp. | reverse complement strand
TCGATGCGATGGATTCTGCTGTGCTATGCTCTGTTCTGCTTTTTGGTAGCGGGTGGCTTGCTGTTCAGAAAGTCCCCCGCCTCTACCGTGCTGTTGGGTGTATTTGCGCTGATGTTTGGGCTGGAAATTGCAGACTTCCTGTACAGCACGAGCCAGTTAAAATTGATTTACCCCCAGTTTTTCGGCTACTACTACCTGCTCTCCGGCCTGCTGTACGGCCCGCTCCTCCTTTGGCACTTCAGGCTGCGCCGGGAAGAAGCCTTTCGTTTTAACTATCAGCAACTGCTGCACCTCTTCCCATTCTTCGCTGCTCTGGCGTACCTGTGGCCGGTGTTTGAGATGCCGGCACCTGAGCGGATTTCGTTTATCAGCGCCCATTTTGAAGAATTCATTATGCCGGTCAACTACGTCAGGGCTCTCCACCTGCTGGCGTACGGCCTGGCACTGATCATCTATTTACTGAGCAATCAGCACAAGTCGGCCCCGAAGCGTCAGCTCTACGCCTGGTCTACAGTACTGATTTACTTTATCTCCTGCGTGGTGATTTCCTGGCTGACCTGGTTTGCAGATACGTGGAGAGATTTCGCAGTCTATTATTTCGTCGCCTGCAACATCATCCTGGTGATTGGGGTTCTGCTGTACATCGACCCTGGCTTTCTGGGAGCATTTGCGCAGAAATACCTGAAGTCTGCCATTTCCGGAAGGGATAAAAAGAGAATCCGAAAGAAGATAGCCGATGCTCTTTCCGACAAGGACATCTTCACCCGGAACGACCTGAACCTAAACATGCTCGCAGCGATCATTGATGAGAAAAAGCACCACATCTCACAGACCTTCTCCGAGGAAATACAGGAAAACTTCCATGCCTTCGTCAACCGGCACCGGGTAGAATACGCCAAAATACTTTTGAAGCATACGGAGTACCAGCAGTACACCATCGAGGCCATCGGGCAGGAAGCGGGCTTCAACAATCGGGTAAGCTTCAACAAGGCCTTCAAGCAGCACACTTCCCTCACCCCTTCTGAATACCGAAAAACCTGAAATGCCCCGGCTGTAAATTTGTAAACCCTAATTGGGATTAAGCAATTGCGGGGCTTCCGGCGACAATCTCTTCTCCCGGAGCGCTATGTTTGCGGCACAGAAAGCACACCCGGACAGGCCCACCGCGCCGGGTTGTGCTGCACGTAAAATACATAGCATGAGACCCGTTTTACTGCTCCTAGGCATACTGGCTATTCAACCGGCATTTGGACAAGAGGAACCCAACATGAACTTTTGGGGAATCAACCCAGGTATCACTGTCGAACCCTATTATGATTCCGGTGAGTTCGATATTAATGTTTTCCCGTTGGTTTTTCAGAGCAGTATCACCCGCCGGCTTGATGTGAGATTGTCGGGTACGCTGAACTACGGCATCCGGAACGGAAGCAATGAGCTGAGCCACCTTGGGCTGGAGGCTGCGCTGCCTGTTTTCTTCCGAAAAAAAGAAGACAAGTCAGCACTGTCAAAAGGTTTTTTCCTATCCCCGGTTTTGGGGGTATCGAGAAATTTGGAAGCCGGACACACGAACATCGGGACCTGGGTTGAACCGGGCTACAATTTGCTTTTTGAAAACCACTTCGCCCTGTCCTTAGGGCTGCAATTTGGCGGGACCTATTTCATATACGACGATTCAGCGGATTCCTGGGGCAACCACTTTGGGGTTATCGTCATATTTGGGAAATGGTTTTAAGCGCCTTTGTTCCGGCAACTTAAAATTTACGGGCAACGGCCAGCCTGGTAACAGGCATGTGTTGCCGCGGTGATTCGTTCAACCATTATAAGCTTCAAAACACTCCGCAAACTTCCTGCTTCCTCAAGCCTTGCTGCGCCGGAAATACTCGTACACCCCCAGCCCGACGATCAACAGCAGCAACCCCGCCCAAAGCACGTATGGCGGCAGCTCCCCGGATGCGGTGTCTGCGTCCATTTCATGATCGTGCGTGTGGGGCACCTCAAAGGTGAGTGTAGCCCAATTGGACTCGTGCGTCAGCCCTTCTTCGGCAGATTCTACCAGGTGTATAGTGCGCAGGTACCAAAGCCCGGCACTTACGGATGGAAGCGTGAGTACGCCCTGCTCGTTCGTCCGGAATGCCTGCGCATCGTGTTGATGGGTATCCGCTTCTGCTTCCTGACTGTGCACTGCGCTGTCTACGCGCGTAGGCTCGTGGCTGTGCGTGGTGCCATCCGCGTGCGTATGCTCGTAGGCAGTTGTTACCGAATTGGCATATACCAACTGGCCGGCCAGCGGCTTTCCCTGCCATAGCAGCTGCACCTGCAGTTTTTCGCCTTCCTGTAATTCATAGGGATTGCGCAGCGGCACGAATTCAATGGGATACCCCAGCTGCTCCTTCCAGTCTGCGCTGCGCTGCTCCCCTACCTGAAAAATCGCTTTTACGTGCTTGGAATACTTTTCCACGGCATCCTGTCCCAGTTTGCCCTGCTCGCGGCGGGCTTCCAGCATATCGGTCACCCCATCGTGCTCCAGGTAGTTATTGAAGTCCTCCGCAGCCATTTCGATACTGCGGGGGCGGGTGGAGACGCCCGCCACCCAGGTAGCCGGGGCCCCGGTGCGGAAGGACAGCAAAGTTACGCCTTCCTCTTCGCTCCACTGCGCAGTATCCGGATGCATCCGCTTTCCTCCACCCAACAAGCTGACGTCCACCATGCGGTCCCGGTCGATGACGTTGTCGCTCTGATGGAAGGTGCCGTTGTACAGCTGCAGCTCCGCTTCGGTATCCGGCGGCAAAAAGTAGGTGGACAGCTTTAGGTACATATCGTGGCTGCAGAACAGCGCCGACAGTACGATCAGGACCAGTGCCTTTTTCATCTTGGTCGGTATTTTTTGATTGGGAAGATAAGGAAAAAAGAAATTATAAATGCCTGCAAAATTTCGTTCCTTTCGTATATTGCACACTATAACAGTGTTAACTAATCTCTGTAAACCATGAAACTGAACCCTTTATTTTTACTGGCCCTGCTCCCCTGTACGCTAATCAGCCAGGATTATCAGGCCATTGATGCATTTGCACGCTCTGTCTCTTTTTCCAAAGACTACCCGGGCATAGCAAAAGAACTGGCAGCCCCCTACAGTACGCAGGAAGAGCAGACCCGGGCTATTTTCACCTGGATTGCCCATAATATCCGTTACGATGACCGGCAGGCTGCCCGCCCGCAGGAAGACGAAGCGGTGGAATACCGCTCTCAGGCGGAACTGGAACAAGCCCGGCAGGCCCGGCTGCAGGAGAAGCTGGACCGCATGCTGCGCAAGAAGAAGGGCGTATGCCAGGATTACGCCTGGCTCTTTCAGGCTATGCTGGCTGAGGTTGGGATTGAATCCGAATTTATAGGCGGCTACAGCCGCACCTCCCCGGAGCAGATGGGGCGGGTGCCCCGGCAGCCCATGCACGCCTGGAACGCCGTAAAAATCGACGGGAAATGGCAGCTGTTTGACCTGACCTGGTCGACCGATATGGAAGAAACGGGCAGCAATGGCTTCTTTATGATGCCACCGGAGCAATTCCTAAGGTCTCACTACCCTTCTGAGGACAAATGGCAGCTGCTCGACTCTCTGGTCACTTTGGAAGACTGGTCTGGCCGGGCCTACTGGCACAAAAGCTACCACCGCTACCCGATCACCCGGCTGATGGTGGATGGCCAGGCGCACGAACATTACGAAGTGCCCTATGAGGGGGAGCTGTCCCTGACGGCTGAGCTGAAGCCCGGCCAAAAGCTCTATGCCATGAACGCCAGCGGCAACAAGCGCGTGGAGCTGGTTCAATCAGGACAGCAGTACACGGTGCAGCTTAAGGAGCACCGCCTGCGGGGGACCATCACCATAGTAGCGGTGGAGGGCAACCGCTTTAGCCCGGTGCTGAGCTTTAAGGTGCGTTCCTGAATGCATTCAATCCAGTACTGGCCAAAGAAACTCCCTACTTCCTCATCGGAATCGGCAGGGATAAATTCGAAGGGGCCGAAGCGGCAGGGAAAGTAAGCCGTTTCCGGATTGTCCGCAGACCATCACTCCCACAATAAAGGCTCGTTTCGCTTTTATTCGTAATTTAAGGGTATAAAACCTCGACATGATGAAAAAGTGCTTCTCTTTGCCGTTCCTCCTCCTGCTCTGCGGGGCTGTCGCCGCCCAGGATTATCAGCCGCTTTTGTTGGACAGCTTCTACCGATATGCCGAGCAACCTACTTTCGGCGGCACCGTCATTACCGAAGACTACCGGGGGTTTGATTATGACAGCAACAACCGGTTGATAGAAGCCCGGCACCCGGAATCTCGCTTCCGCTATGCCTATGCGCCGGATACGGTCTTCTTATCTTCCGAACAAAAGCAGGAAGACGGCAGCTGGGCGCCCTTCTCCCGGAGAACAGAAGTCTACGATGACGAGCTGCTCGTCTCCCAACGCACCGAATTTTTCAATAACGGCAATTACGTCAACGGCAGCCTGCGATCCTTCTTTTATGCTCCACCAGATCTCGATACCTTATCGCTGTTACAGCACTGGCAGGAAGGCGAATGGATCAATTTTTATAAAAGGGAAACGACCTTTGACGATAATGGCTACCCTTTAGAGGTAGCCGAATACTATGTAGACGAAAATGGCTTGTACGATTACAACCGCGGCAGGCTGTTCCAGCACAACGAAAACGGACAGATTACGCAGCAGATCAATATCATTTCCACCATTACCGGGGATCACTACACCGCCAGACTCAACTGGAGTTACGATAGTGAAGGCAAATTGGATACCCTGCGCCGTTGCCACTATGAAGGGGGTAACGACAATTGCGTGAATCAGGGTATGGATATTTTTGAGTATTACGGACAAGACTCCATCACAGAGTATCGCTATTATTGGACATCCAACGCATGGCTACACTACGGCAAAGAGCTGACGTATCCCGGGCCCGGCATCTACAGTGCCCGTCCGGATTCTGTTATTTTCTATGATTACCTGTTAGCAGACGACCTCTACCGGCAAAGGATACGGGAGTACTTCCAATACCAGGAACTGCCGGAAGGGGGCGTATACTTCAGAGGGGAGGAATATACCTTTAACCTTCAAACTGCGGACTGGGAGCTTGCAGAACTCACGGAAGAATGGTACAATGCGCCTGTCCCCGTAGTGGCCGAAGAGCAACACGAGCCAGCTGCCCGGCCCTTTTCCTTCTTCCCCAACCCCTGCCGGCCCGGGCAGCAGCTTTCCATTAAAAACCTGCCCCCAAAAAGCAGTAAGCCGGAGCTTCTTATTTTCGATATGCAGGGACGGCTGTACGCCCGGCGACCGCTGTATAACGACGCTTTTTTCCGGGCGCCGGGCCAAAAAGGAGTCTACAATATTCTGATTCGCTCCGAAGGCCGCATACTGGGCACATTCCGGCAAGTGGTGCAGTAGTAGATGATTGCAAGCACCCGGGCGCAGCTCACAGCAGTCGGCCTCTTCCCGGTATTTTGA
>CAJXXJ010000295.1 GCA_913062745.1 uncultured Phaeodactylibacter sp. | reverse complement strand
CCCCAGGGCGGAAACGCAGCAAGGGTAGGTAGGTTGAGCGGTGCGATGTGTTGCTCGCCTTATTTTTTTGTCAGCCGCCAGGCTTTCAAACTTAATCGGGCGATCGCTCGTTCTCCTTCCAGGAAGCTATTCAGGCTTCACTCCTTCACATTCAAAACTGTAAACCAGCATGAAGTTTTTCGTCGATACGGCCAGCCTCGATCAAATCCGGGAGGCTAATGAGCTCGGCATTCTAGATGGTGTGACCACCAACCCTTCCCTTATGGCTAAGGAAGGCATCACCGGGCAGGATAATATCTACGCACATTACAAAAAGATCGCAGATATCGTTGACGGCGACGTCAGCGCTGAGGTGATCGCTACTGATTTTGAGGGCATCGTGGAAGAGGGCCGCGGCCTGGCTGAGATTGCCCCGAATATTGTGGTGAAGGTGCCTATGATCAAGGACGGGATCAAAGCCCTAAGCTATTTCCGGGATAACGGTATCCGGACCAATTGCACGCTGGTTTTTTCTGCCGGTCAGGCGCTGCTGGCAGCAAAAGCAGGTGCTACCTACGTTTCTCCCTTTATCGGTCGGATCGACGACATCAGCTGGGACGGCATGTTGCTCATTGAGCAAATTGCAGAAATCTACGCCATTCAGGGTTTTGAAACCGAAATCCTGGCAGCATCAATCCGCAATGCCAAGCATATCGTGGATGCCGCCCGCGCCGGTGCTGATGTGTTTACCTGCCCGCTCGATGCCGCTATGGGCTTGCTGAAGCACCCGCTGACGGATATTGGTCTGGAGAAGTTTTTGTCTGACCACCGCAAAGGGAATAGCTAAGCTAAGATTGCGGAACAGGAATACTGAGGGTAAAAGTACTACCCTTGCCCGGGGCGCTCTTCACACGGAGCGCCCCGTCCATTTGTTGAGCCAGCTTCTGTGACAGGGGTAGCCCAATGCCTGGATTTTGGCTTTGCCCGCGGTCCTGCAGGCGGTAAAACAAGTCGAATATCCGCTCCTGGAATTCCGGGGCGATGCCGATGCCGAGGTCGGTAACCCATATTTCATGAACCTTGGCTGTCGTACGATATCCAACGAGGACAGTCACGTCATTTCCTGGCGTAAAATGAATGGCATTGTGTATCAAATGAGCAAGGACAGCACGGATGAGTTCTCCCGGGCCATTTATAACCGGGAGGGGTGTTTCAAGCTTCAGTACGATGTTTTTAGCCGGAAAGCGGGGTTTTGCTTCGCGGAAAATATCTTCTACGGCTTCTCTGAGATTCGTAGATTCTATATGCAGGGTCTTGTTATGGGCGGCTGCAAAAGCCTGAATCCCCTTGATTAGCTTTTCCATCTGTTGCACACCCTTTTCCAGAAAGATGTGGTACTCTTTCGCCTCGTTTTTTTCATCCTTCAACAGCCCGGGTTCTGCGTAAGCCAGCTCTTGCAGGGGGGCTTTAAGTTGGGTGGCGGCAATGCGAAAGAAGGATTCGAGTCGCAGCTGCACGTCCTTCAGCTTTTGGTTGACCATACGGAGCTCGGCAGTATCCCGGGCAATACTTTGCTTTAATTTGCGCTCGTAACGCTTACCGATGAGGTGGGTAAGCGTAAAAAACAGAGCCGAAACTACAGCCAACAAGATAAATACCGCAGTAAGTATGATGAGCAGTGTTTGGCGTTCACTGATGGCCAATTCCTGCTTCTGTGTTTCCAGAGCAAGCGCATCCCGTTGGTCCTCTTCGAGCTTTAGCTGATATTCTGACTCCTGTGATGCTACTGCTTTTTGTTCTTCTTCTGCAAGTTGCAGGGTTTGATAAAAAAGAATGGAATCCTGAGCTTCATAGGCTGGTTTTAACTTGCGGTTTTCCTGATAGATTGTTTTCAGGCAGGACCAAAGTAATAGCCGCTGATTATTACTATGCCGAAAGCTGGCCACTTCGGGGTAATAATCTCGGTAATACTGTAAAGCACGCCTGTACTGCTGCGTCTCAATCATCAACTTGAGCTGTGTAAGTATGACGGTTAGCTGCACAGGTTTAAAGTCATCCTGCAGGCATAGCGCGAGGGACTGCTCTAACTGATCATCGGCCCGCTCATAATGCTCGTAGTGCATATTGATTTCAGCCAGGCCCTGTAAAGCAAGTGCAATGCTGTTGTTGCTGCCCTGCCGGGTTGCCATTTCCAGGCCTTTTTGCAGTCGGATTTCTGCCTTCGCCCACTGGCCTGCATCGATCATGCTTCTTCCGGTTTGTATGAGTATCCGGGTATGCAATAGCGGCTGATTGAGTTCGTCAAGCAGGGAAACAACGCGCTGCTCATATGCGAGCCCCAGACTGTCGTTGCCCATTTCAAAGTGCAATGCAGCGATATAGTACAGGGAATACAGCAGGTCCTCTCCGCCATAGTGGGCGTAGTCAAGGCTTTGCTGTAGTCTTTGCAGGGCTTCGCCCATCCGCCCGTTGTCTATTAAAATTAGCGCTTGCTCCACAATGACTGAATGAATCTTTGTGGAGTCTTTGATTTGCCTGGCAAGCTGCAGGCTTTTGCCGAGGTGGAAAAGCTGTTCTTCCCGGTTCCCCTTTACGCTGTAGAGGACAGCAGCTGCATAATGCGCCTGCGCTTCTTCCGCAGCCATGCCGGTTGCCTGTGCCATTTCCTGTGCGCGTGCTGCATGGTACAGTGCCGAGTCCACATTTTCGTAGAATAGTACGCCTGCTAATTGGTTGTGGTAAATCGCCCGGGCACTGTCTGTAGGCGCCGTTTCGATCAAAAGCTGCAGGCTGTCTTTTGCCAGCTGGGTGTAGGACGGCTGTGACAGTATACAGACAAGCAGTATCAGAATATAGAATTTACGGCTCATGAGTCAATGCTTTACCCCGAGTAGCTCTGGTAACCGCACTACGAGTTGGTGCATTTGTTTGCTTGCTGCTTTCAGATTACGGGCTGCTGATTCCCGGGTTTGTTGTTGCTGCTGCCGGTAGTGGCGTTCCAGCAGCCCTGCAAAACTGGTGATATTCCGCAGAGGCTCCACGAGCTCGTGGCTCGTACTTCGGTAGAAAGCCTGAAGGTCTTTGTTGTAATCCTGAAGTTGCTGATTCTTTTCCCGTAGTGCCTTTTTATGTTCTGCCACTGCCTGCTCCAGTTCTTTTTGATATCTTTTTTGGCGGGTACGCAGAGCCATGAGACCCCCCCCAGCTGCCAGTAAGAGTATCAGGGCAGTAATGAGGACCGAAAAATTTTGCTGCTGCCGGTTGATGTCCATTTCCTGCCGGATGCGCTGTTTCTCCAGCTCCCGGCGCTGCGCTCTCGTTTCATCAATGGGGTATCGGGCAGCAAGTGCGGCAAGTGTTGCCGATTTTTGGTGAGTTAGAGCGGTATTCTGATAGAGAATAAGGCTGTCTTTGAGCCGGATAGCCGTTTCATAGTTGCCCAACCGGGCCTGAGCAGTACTCAGCAATGCATAGAGTATACTCCATTTAGCCGGGCTTACCGTTTGTTGGACGAAAAACTGCCGATGGGCATGATATTGCTGCAGGAGAGCTAGGTAGTCGCCCTGCTCAGATAGTTGCTGCAAATGGACAAGTATACTGTCGGATGGTGTTTGCCGCTTATCGCCTTGAGCCACAGAAGCGTAGGTGCCATATGCTGAGCTGTTACGGACTGCTCCATTGTTTGCCGGCGAAAAACTCTGGCAGGACAAGGTCAAAGGTATCGCCAAAGCTAAGAATACTGTTGTACATATTGGTCTGATCATACTGGCGGTACATTGATTTGTGTCGGTATTAGGGCGTTGTATGCTGGACGGTTTTGCAGCATGCAGTTATTACCGGGCTCCCTGCTGACATTAGTAATGTCCAACTACGGGCTGACCCGGCTCGGCCGTCAGCGAGTGATGCCGGTCTGTGTTTTTCTCTTTCGGCCAGTGAATGGTGAATACGCTCCCTTTATTTTCTTCACTCTGCAGGGTTACCGTACCCCCGATATGGTCTGTCAGGCGCCGCACGATAGCCAGCCCTAATCCGGTGCCCTGATAAGTGCCGCGGTCGTGCAGGCGGAAAAACATATTGAAAACCTTTGACTGAAATTCAGTTGGGATACCTATCCCGTTATCCTCTACACTAATCCAGTAATTTTGGCCTTTTTCGCCCTGCCGGATAGTGATGAGCGGGCTAGCTGCCGTATTGTATTTCACACCGTTTTCTACGAGATTTTTAATGAGGATATCGATCACCGGTGCCGGTCCCCGGCAGACCCCGGAACTGAAGAGTTCCACAGTAGCATTCTTTTCATTTAGCAGGGTGCTCAACTGTTCCCGTATGTCTGCCCACCTTTCCTCTAATTGGATATCCTTATATTCAGGGTCGTATCCCTGTCTGATCCGGCTGTAAAAGAGCACGTCTTCAACTAAAGTATGTAATTGCCGGGCACCCCGGGTTATGAAAGCCAGGAATTCACGGGACTGTTCGTCCTGATAGCCAATCGACTGCATACGGCGGTCGAGCAAAGTCGAAAAGCTGTTGATGTTGCGCAGCGGCTCTTTCATATCGTGGGAGGTGATAAAAGCGAAGCGTTCCAGCTCCTCATTACTCTTTTCCAATTCCTGGTTGGCGAGGCGTAGTTTTGTATTTGACTTTTTAAGCTGGGCTGTACGTGTTTCCACTTCTTTTTCGAGCTGCTCGTTGTGCTGCTTTTTTTGGCTGTAAAAGTAATAAAGTGCAAAAAGCAGGCTCGCGGCAAAAAGCAAGCTTGCTATCGCTGCGGTCAGCCAGCTGTTTTTTTGAGCCAGTTCCAGGCGGTTGGCTTCATACTCCAACTTGAGCAATTTGTTCTCCACTACTTCGCTTTCCAGTTTGAATTTGTACTGCAACTCTGCTATGGTTCGCTGCCGGTCCAGGTTCAGCAAGCTATTCTGAAGATGCAAAACACTATCCTTTAACAAAGCCGCTGCTTCAAACTGCTGCTCGTGCAGGTAGGCATCGGCAACTGCACTGAAAAAAGCGATCTTAGTTTCCAGTTCCATCTGAGGGATGGTCTGTTTATGGTTCTGGTTTAGTTGGAGTAATCCAGTATAGTCCTCCTCTTCGCGCAGGAAATTAACGTAATCGGAAAGGATGGAGTGGTAAATACGGTGGTATTGTTTAGACCAGGATTCCTGCAGGGCTTTCTGGTAGAGCTGGTAAGCCTGTTCGCTTCTGCCCTGCAGCTTGTAGAGAAAAGCCAGATATCTGTTTAATAAAAGCTGGTGATGCTGATTATTGCTATTTAATGCATAGATGTAGCCGTTTTGTAAGGAAGCGATGGCTTTCAGAGGCTTGTCGTGCATCAAATACCAATCGGCTTGGGATATGGCCGCTACGATTTTAGTAACGGTATCCTGGCTGTTTTGTCCGAGGGCAACCGTTTTTTTAAAGTTTTCGAGAGCTTCTTCCCTGTAGCCTGATTTTTCCTGGAGGATGGCCAGATTAGACAGGACAAACACTTTTGCCAGCGTATCACCACTTCTTAAGTGAGCCAGGCTTTTATTTAA
>CAJXXJ010000294.1 GCA_913062745.1 uncultured Phaeodactylibacter sp. | reverse complement strand
AAAGAACCCCTCTGCCTGCGGCGCGTTGCTGTTGAGCTGATACTGATAAGGTGCCTGCCCGCCACTCAGGGCGTCAATCTCGATGAGGCCGTTGGCTTCATCCGGGCAGAGCGGGTCGGTCAGCGCCAGGTTGAAGGACCATGGAGTAGCCGGTTCTACCTCTATGCCATCGAGGGTGCTGCTGCAGCCACTTGCATCGGTAACGGTTACCCCGTAGGTGCCGGCTTCCACCCCGGTGAGCGTACTGCCTGTAGCTTGCAGGGGGAGGCCTTCGCGGGCCCACTGATAAGCGAACGGCGGCTGCCCCCCGGATACGGCAAGCTCGATGCCACCGTCGGATAATCCCGAACAGCTGGGGCTGTTGGTGCTCACACTGAGCTGCGGTGCGCCTTCTTCCACCAGTTCGAAGGCAAATACTGCTTCGCAGCCCTGCTGCCCGGTGACGCTGAGGCTGTAGTTGCCGGCGGCCAGGTTGTCCAGAGTAGGCTCATCGGTACTGAAAGGCATACCACTGCCGGCCTGCCACAGATAAGTATAGGGTGGCTGCCCGCCATCTACGGTCAGGCTGATGCTGCCGTTATCCTCGCCACAGCTGGCATCTACCAGGACGCTGTCGGTGACCACAGGCGGCAGCAGGGCCGTTATTTCCAGGGTATCCACTCCGGCCGCACAGCCATCGGTGGCGAAAAACAGGAGGCTGGTATCGGCACTAAGGCTGAGGGACAAGGTGCTGCCATTCCCCAGCAGCTCTCCGGCAAGGCTAGCCCAGCCAACCGTCAGGCCGGGGGGCGCGCTGCCCGACAGCTCCACTTCGGTACCGGCACAGGCCGCTGCGGGCCCTGAGGCCACCACCGGCTCTGACAGGCTTGCCGGGCTGACCAATACGGTGTCTGCTATAGTCCCGCAGACGTTCGTAAATTCCAGAATGTAAGTGCCCCCGGCTGTCACCTGCAGCAGGGAGCTGTCCTGGCCGGTATTCCAGCTATAGGTGCCCTCAAAAACCACCGAAGGCTGCAGCAACAGAGTATCCCCGGCGCAGAGGGTGGTATCCGGCCCCAGATCCAGAGCCGAGTCCAGCGTTCCGACTTGCAGGGAGTCTTCGGCGGTACATTCGCCCTGCGTTACGGTCAGGGCATACGTACCGGCTTCGGTGACCAGGAAGGTGCTGTCGGTGCTGCCGTCCTGCCAGCTGTAGGAAGTATTTGGGCCCAGGCCGGGGTCGAGCAGCAATTGTTCTCCGCTGCACAACAGCGTATCCGGGCCCAGGTCGATTTGCAAATTGGAAGAAGTGAAGGGCTCTACGATGAAAGGCAGCGGCAGCCCGGTAGTGGGCGCCGGCCGTTGTTCATCGAACACCTGCGCCATAGCCGTGATTACGGTGCGCTCCGTGGTTACATCCTGCAGGTTGATGTCCAAAGGCTGCAGGCAAAGGTCCTGAGCCTGTGAATCTATTTTTACCAGCTCAAAAGCCTGGCGCTCGTATAGATCCTGATAGACAGCGGCAGAGAACCCATCTGAGGTAACGGAAAGCGGCTGAGTGCCGAAAACGCTGCTCTGCAGCCAGTCCTCTCCGGCCAGCGCCCGCGCCCACTGCAGTTCGCCGGCTTCGCTCACTTTGATCAAAGTCGGTTGCAGCTCTTCCGTGCCATCGAGGTTGGTCACTACATACAGCAGGAAGCCGCCATCCGGGGCACGCTCCATATTCTGCACAGAACCAGACAGCGCGAAATTGAAGCCGTTGAAGGGTACGGTAACCGGCCCCTGATCCAGCTGTAGCGCACGTGACCACACCTCCTCGCCGTTGAAGTCCACCCGGGTAAGGATCATGAATTGCGGATCAGTAAAGTTTGTGCCTGAAGATGACGCCTGCAGCAGGACGGCTCCGCCATCTTCCAGGACAAGCGTAGACAGGCCTGAGTTGCTGTTTTCCTGATAGTCGTAGCGGGCCATAAACAGCGGAGAGCCGTCCGCCAGCACCCGCAGCAGGAAAGCATCGTTAGTGAAGGTTTGCCCGACGTTGCCACAGACCAGGTATCCGCCGGCCGGATGCTCCCTGACATCATAGGCGGTACCGCTCTGCCCGGAGACCGGATATCTTCTGCCCCATTCCAGTGTGCCATCGGCAGTCAGCTTTGCCAGGTAGATTTCGGTGTCGAAGGCCGGGGTGGCGTGCCCGGCAAAGAGGAAGCCGCCATCCGAGGTGGGCAGCAATTCGTACCCGCGCTGCAGCCCGTTCTCATCCCCCAGGAAGGTAGCCCAGAGGATATCGCCATTGCTGTCGCCACGGGCTACATAGCCATCGAAGTAGTCCGTAGTGGAGGTGCCCGCTATTGCAAAACCATTGTTAGGAGCGGCGATGATGGTGTTGATACCCTGAAATGTGCCGGCATCATACTCCCGGCTCCAGGCCAGCCCACCCTGCGCGTCTATTCGCAGCACGATGGCATCGCTCGCATTGCCGGAAGAGCTGTTGAAGCTGTTGGCGATATTGCCGAGCACCCACAGCCCATCGTTGGGAGCGGGCGCTGTGCTGAGTATACGGATGGAATCGCCGCTGGCGGTCCGGTAACGAAATTGAAAAGATTGTGCATGCATCAAACTGCCCCACAGCAGCAGGCATAACGGGAGGATTAGTTTTTTGATCATGATTGCGTTAGGTGTTGTCCTGTTTTTGGCTCGCAAAAAGCGGTAATCAACACAAAGGTAAGCTTTCTGGAGATTCCGGATAGCAGTACCCCTAACGAATAAGGCCATATGTCGCCCGCAATAAGGTGTGCTCCGGATACCGTGGCTAAAAAGGGATTAGTACTCCCTGACCAAAACGCCATTCTTCAGCCGCGGCTCAAACCAGGTAGACTTTGGCGGCAGCACCTGCCCAATATCCGCAACCGCCATAACTTCCTCCATCTGTACCGGATAAAGGCAAAAAGCGACACACTCTTCTGCTTTGTTCACCTGTTTGAGCAAGCCATCAATGCCTTTGGGGCCTTCCACGTACTTGACCCGCTGATCGTTGCGCACATCTTCAATACCGAGCACCTTTGCCATCACCTTATGGTCGAGCAGCATAGCGTCAAGTATGACCGGTTCGTCGGCGTACTCCAGCAGGATGTGCTCTTTCCAGCGCAGCCGGTACCAGCCGCCGTCGAGGTGCATCGTCAGCTCAAACTTGCGGCCCGGGCAGGCGGGGGCTTGCATGGGGTCGATTTCAAAAACCTTGGACAGATGCGCCAGGAAGTTTACAGGGGTATGATCATTGAGGTAGGTGATGACGCGGTTGAAGTCGCGGATTTCAATATCATGGTCCGGGAAAAAAGCGGCAAACAGGCTTTCAAAGGGGCCATCCACTTCCCCGTCTACCATACGCTGATACATGCGGGCTGCGGTGGAGGTGCGGTGGTGCCCGTCAGCGATATAGGTGACCGGCACTTCTTCCGAAAACAACTGCTGCAGCGCTGCGATATCGGCAGCTGATGCCACCGGCCAGCATTTGTGCACTTCTTCCCGGGCAAAGGGGATGCTCAGGGCAGCTTCCCGCTCCTGCACAAATTGTTCCAGCCACTGCCGGATACGGTCTACGGCCGGATAGGTGAGCAGTACCGGCTTAACGGCGGCCCGCCGCTTGTGCAGCAACAGCATTTGCTTCTCTTCCTTGGCGGAAAGGGTATGCTCGTGCTGCCGGATTTTGCCATCCAGGAAATCTTTGATCGCCACGTTTGCAATCAGCCCGGTATGGCTGCGCTCCGGCCGTTGAATCTGGTAGATATAGAAAGCGGGCTGCTCTGCTTGGTAGAAGTAGCCTTGCTCGTAGAATTCGCGGTAGTCTTGCTTGACTGCGCCGAAGAAATCCTCCGGATCGTCAATCTTGTTCAGCTGCGGATAAGTCGCCCGAAATGGTATGAGCTGCATAAATGGTTTTATCAGTAGGCATTAATTGAGGGCGGAAAATTACAAAAGACTTGCGGAGGCGGGAACAAAAAGAGGCTTCAACAAAAAAAGAAAGTGTAGCGGCCGAGGCCACTACACTCCTAAAAAACTAAACCCCAGTTATAAATCTTGTCAGCGAATTTACGCTGTGTTTCTCAAAATACGCCCATATAACGCCCCTAAATTTGCGATTGTTGCCTGCCAAATGTTAAAATTTTTCCGCCAAAAGGAATACCCACAATCTTCCCTATTTTTGACGGCGAACGAAAATCCACTACATTCAACAAAAAACACCCCATGAAAATAGGCATTATCCGCGAAGGTAAAACTCCACCAGACTCCCGTGTCCCGCTCATCCCTGAACAGTGTGCTTACGTGCTGGCCAACTTCAAGGGCATCGACCTCTGCGTGCAGCCCTCCCCTATCCGCTGTTACTCCGATGACGCCTACCGCCACCAAAATATTGCGCTGCGGGCCGACCTCCGCGACCGGGACGTCCTCCTTGGCGTGAAAGAAGTGCCCATCGGAGAACTGATCCCGGGCAAAACCTATTTCTTCTTTTCTCACACCATCAAAGAGCAGTCGTACAACCGCGAACTGCTGCGCGCCGTGCTCGACAAGAACATCCGCCTCATTGATTATGAGGTGCTGACGGACGACAAGGGGCGGCGGCTGATTGCCTTCGGGAAATTTGCCGGCATGGTGGGCGCCCACAACGGCATCATGGCATACGGAGCGCGCACCGGAGCCTTTGAATTGCCCCGCATGAAAGATTTCCTCGATTATGCGGAAGCGCGTGGAACTTACCGCCAACTACAGCTGCCGCCCATGAAGATCGTGCTGACCGGCACCGGACGCGTGGGCAACGGCGCTGCGCTTGTGCTGCGCGATATGGGCATCCGGGAGGCCAGCCCGAAGGAATTCCTGCAACAGGAATACGACGAGGCGGTATTCACCCAGCTCCGCTGTGAGGATTACGCCCGCCGGCGCAGCGACGGGGGCTTCGACAAAAATGAGTTCTACACTTACCCGGAGCGCTACGAAAGCGCCTTCGAGCCTTTCGCTGCCTCATCCGACCTGATGATCAACGGGATTTACTGGGACAATAAAGCACCGGCTTTCTTTACCCGGGAAGAGATGAAGGCACCGGCTTTCCGCATCAAAGTCATTGCCGATGTCACCTGCGATATCGCACCGGTTTCCTCAATCCCTGCCACCCTGCGGGCCTCTACCATAGCGGACCCCATCTTTGGCTACGACCCGGTGACCGGAGGCGAAACGGCAGCGCATCAGCCGCAGGCCATTGATATGATGACAGTGGACAACCTGCCCAACGAGCTGCCACGGGATGCCTCTAAAGCGTTCGGCAAGCAGTTCATCGAGCACATCCTGCCGGAGCTGCTGAAGGAACACAGCCCGGTCATTGAGCGGGCAACAATAGCCGAAAACGGGCAGCTGGGGCCGCACTTTCAATACCTGAAGGCCTACGCCGGACTGGAGTGAATACCTAAACACAGCAAGCAAACCACTAGACAAACTGGATTTCATGAGTAAAAGGGATTGATTTTTGCGGGCTGCAGTTCCCGCCTTTCCTTGA
>CAJXXJ010000293.1 GCA_913062745.1 uncultured Phaeodactylibacter sp. | reverse complement strand
ATCTGACGCTTCGCCAGCGCGTGATGCGGGTGGCTCTGAAGCCCCGGATAATTCACCCGGCTCACCGCAGGCTGCTCATCCAGCCATTCCGCAAGCGCCAGCGCATTCGAACAGTGCCGCTCCATCCTCAGCTCCAGCGTTTTCAGGCCATTGCTCAGCAGCCAGGCATCAAAAGGGTTGCTGTTCGTGCCCAGCAATTTGAGCGCCGGAAAAACCTGCTCCGCCATCCGCTCCCGGTCCCGGCCGATAATCGCACCCGAAGTCGCATTGCCGTGCCCATTCAGGTACTTGGTGGTCGAGTGCACCACAAAGTCCGCCCCCAGCCGCAACGGCTGCTGCAGGTAAGGCGTGGCGAAGGTATTGTCCGCCACCGCGTAAACACCGTGTTGCCTGGCCAGCCCACACAACTGCTCCATGTCCAGGCAGGCAATCGTCGGGTTGGCCGGCGTCTCGAAAAACAACATGCGGATGGCCGGGTCTTCCTGCAGCAGGCGCTCCACGGCGTCCAGGTCTTCCAAATCTGCCAGGACGAGCCCAAAGCCCAACGGTTGCAGTATTTTCTGAAAAAGCTCAGTGGTGCCCCCGTAGAGGTTGCCCTGCGTGAGAATCTTATCCCCCGGGCGCAACAAGCCGATGCAAAGCGTGCTGATGGCCGACATACCGGAGCTGCAGAGCAAAGCACTGCCCTCCTCGCCGCTGCTGTGCAGTTCCAGCTTCGCCAGTTTTTCCGCCACCGCATCCGTGGTGGGGTTGCCAAAACGGCTGTACAAATGCCCGGGCTGCTGGCCGCTGAATACCGCCCCGGCCTCTTCCAAGTCATTGAATGCAAAGGAAGAAGTCGCATAAATGGGAAGCTGATGGGGCGGAGTAAGGCGAGGCTCAGAAGCCCTTTGAACACAAAGCGACCCGAACTGTATTATATCTTTCATAGAGGTTTGCTATTTTTTAGCCCGCGACTTTAGGGCGTCGAAAAGTAAAATTTCAGGCAAAGTCAGCCTACCTTTGCAGACTAATTCTTTACGCACCATGCAAGATAATCAGTCAGATGAACTTTACGAGCAGCGGACCATCAAAGTTGACCCGAAGCAGAGCCTGCTGCGGATCGACAAGTTTTTGATGGACCGCCTGGAGCAGGTATCGCGCAATTGGGTGCAAAATGCCATCCGTTCGGGCTCTATTACCGTAGACGGAAAATCCGTCAAGCCTAACCATAAAGTGAAGCCGGGGGAGGAAATCTCCGTGCTGGTCGCTAAGCGCCTCAACGACGATACACCGGTGGTGCCGCAGGACATCCCGCTCGATATCCGCTACGAAGACGATGACGTAGTGGTCGTCCACAAACCCGCCGGGCTGGTCGTCCACCCCGGCATTGGACACCCTGACCATACCCTGGTCAATGCACTGGCTTACCACTTCGACCGCGACCGCCTGCCGGTGATGAAGGGCAATGAGCGCGATCAGGTCGGGCTGGTACACCGGATCGACAAAAACACTTCCGGCCTGCTGCTCGTGGCCAAGACCGACTACGCGATGACGCACCTGGCCAAACAGTTTTTTGACCACAGCATCGAGCGCCGCTACAACGCTATCGTGTGGGGCGAGCCGGATGAAAAGGAAGGGACTATTGCCGGGCACATCGGGCGCCATCCCTCGCACCGGCAGCAGCGGACCGTTTTCCCGGAAGGGGATCAGGGCAAATGGGCCGTGACTCACTACCGGGTGCTGGAAGGCATGTACTACGTCAGCCTGATCGAGTGCCAGCTGGAAACGGGCCGGACCCACCAAATCCGCGTACACATGCAGCATCTGGGCCACCCGCTGTTCAATGATCACATGTACGGTGGCAACCGGGTGGTCAAAGGCACTGTGTTCAGCAAGTACAAGTCCTTTGTGGAAAACACCTTCAAGGTGCTGCCCCGGCAAGGGCTGCACGCCCGTACCCTGGGCTTCGTGCATCCGCGTACCGGCGAGAAGATGCGATTTGAAAGCGAGTTGCCCGAAGATATGCTGCAGGCACTCGAACGCTGGCGCCGCTATCTGGCCGGCCGCACCTCCGGCACCGGAAGAGAAGAATCTATTTAAGCTATGACGCCTTATCTGCAACATACTAAAGAGTGGGTGGAGCAATTTGTAATCGGCTACAACCTCTGCCCCTTTGCCGCCAGGCCCCACCGCCTCGGCCGGATACGCTATGTACTGGTGGAAGGGCAGCATCTGAACCGCCTGACCGACAAGCTGCTCTACGAAGCCCGCTACCTGCTGGCTGCTGAGCCACAGCGCACGGAGACTACGCTGCTCGTGCACCCGCATCTGCTACAGGATTTTGACGACTACCTCGACTACCTGTACGCTGCCGAGGGCCTGCTGCAACAGTGGCAAATGGAAGGCCTGCTGCAGTTGGCCTCCTTCCATCCGGACTACCAGTTTGCCGGGAGCAGCCCGGAGGCCGCTTCCAACTACACCAACCGGTCCCCCTACCCTATGCTGCACCTGCTGCGCGAGGATATCGTAGAGCAAGCCCTGTTGTACTACGAACACCCGGAGGAAATACCGGAGCGCAATATTGCCCGTATGGAAGAAGCCGGGCGCGATCAGCTGATGGCGCAGCTCAGGCAAATTACCGATAAGAAATGAAGCTAAACGAACGTATAGATGCGCTGGTGCAGCTCGGCGAACACCTGCAGGGAGAAGATGAATACCTGCAGGCCATTATGCACCGCACGCACTTCAATAATGCCTGGTTCACCAAAGAAAATCAGCAGAACGCTGTACAGTCGATTGCCCGCCACTTCCTAAGCCGGGAGCAGCTGCAGCAATGGGTGAGCCGCTACGATATCCCGGAACAGACGGATGCACAAACCATTGGGCTCGTCATGGCCGGCAATATCCCGCTGGTTGGCTTCCACGACTGGCTTTGCATTTTTGTGGCCGGGCACCGCGCACAGGTGAAGCTTTCAGAAAAGGATCAGTTCCTCTTTCCCTACCTGATGAAAATACTGGAGCGCATTGACGGGCGCACCACAGATTATACGGAACTGACCAACCAGCTGAAGGGCTTTGATGCCGTCATCGCTACCGGCAGCAACAACTCGGCGCGCTACTTCGAAGCCTACTTCGGGAAATACCCGCACATCATTCGCCGCAACCGGCATGGCGTGGCAGTACTTACAGGGGACGAAAACAAAGTGGAATTGCAAGCGCTCGGGCAGGATATCTTCCAGTACTACGGGCTGGGCTGCCGCAATGTAGCCAAACTGTATGTACCGGAAGGCTATGACTTTGACCCGCTGCTGGAGGCGCTGCATGAGTACCGGGAGATCGTGCTGAACAACAAGTATAAAAACAATTTCGACTACAACTACGCCCTGTTTGTGCTCAACAAGAAGCCGTTCAAAGCCAACGGCTGCGTATTGCTGGTAGAAGACCCGGCGCTGCAATCCCGTATTGCCTGCCTGCACTACGAGCACTACCGCGAACGTACGCAGGTGGAAGCCGACCTGAACGAACGGGAAACGGAAATACAGTGCGTAGTCGCGCAGGAGGGTGCGCTGCAGCGCAAAACCTACCATTTCGGGCAGGCGCAGAAGCCCGCCCTCTGGGATTACGCCGATGGCGAGGACACCCTGGCGTTCCTGCTGCGGTTGGGCAGCAAGCCGTAAAAATTTTCCAGCCTGTCGGCAAAAAGAAGAGGCAGCGCCGGCGACACTGCCTCTTTTTTATACCACTTTGTCAGCGCAGGAAGAGCTGGCAAAGGCATTGGGTTTAGCCTTGAAGACAAAGCCCATGCCGAGAATGTAGCCCATCGCTTCCTTGAGCGCTGCATTTGACTGAAAATGCGGGTCGGTATTGATATCTGCGTGCACCTCGAGCTCCACCTTATGCTCATCGAGCAAATCGCAAAGCGCATAGGCAATCTCCACAGATTTCGCCACCTCCATAATCATACGCTCGCGCAGCCCCATCGGTGCCCGCTCCTTAGAATTGGAGATGAACATAAAACCACCTTTCTTCTCCCGCAGGAAAACGATGACGGTGGCAAACTCCACAATCCCTCCCCGGACTTGTGAATCAGAGCCAATGCACACCTTGAGACGGTGCCCGGCTTCCTTTTCGCGCAGTATGGTTTGCTTTACTGCGTCTTTGATCGGCAGCTCAATACGCTTGCCGTCTAACCTTCGCCATTTCATGGTCATAAACCGCTTTTTGCTAAAAATACAAACTAACTAAACCATACACCCTATGGCTTAATAAATTTAAAACAAAATTAAAGTCCGATTAACAGTGGTTCAAACAGCTAAAGCGCAGCCCTGAGTTCCCGTATTCGAATTTTTTTCTAACTAAGCTCCGTTTTTAATGCCAATGTTTCTTTCATTATCGATTTAACTATTTGATTATCAGATTTATAAACCACCATCCTCCCCCGTCAGAAAAATGTCATTTTGCCGAATAGAATTTGGCGGCCCAATATTGCCGGCGGCTCGGGTAAACTCTTTTGCGAAAGCACAGATTTACTATATAAATTACCGGCATGCCTGTCAATATCCTATGGTTTAAGCGCGACCTGCGGCTGCACGACAACCCTGCTCTGAACGAGGCCGTGGCAGACGGGCACCCCTTGCTGCTGGTGTACCTGTTTGAGCCCAGCCTGCTGCAGCACCCCGCCTACAGCGAGCGGCACTGGCGCTTTGTATGGCAGTCGCTGCAGGATTTGCAAAAACGCCTGCCTGCCCAGCTGCTCATCGCACAGCGGGAAGCCCTGCCATTCTTTGAACAGCTGCACCAGCTCTGTACCATCCGGTCGGTATTTTCCCACGAGGAGGTCGGCTTGCGGCTTACCTTCGACCGCGACCTGCAGCTGGCCGACTGGTTTCAGCAGCAAGGCATCCGCTGGCGGGAGACCCCCTTTTCCGGCGTACAGCGCGGCCGGCCCGACCGCAAGGGATGGCGGGAACAATGGTATGACTACATCGAACAGCCGGTAGGCCGCAGCCCGCTGGAAGCAGCAAAATGGGCGGAATTAAGCAAAGAACAGGCACAACAGCTCGCTGGCCCGCCGCTGCCCGAAGCCTGGCAACACCCCCATCCTGATTTCCAGCCGGGGGGCGAGCGCAACGCCTGGCGCTACCTGCGCAGCTTCTTCCACGACGAGCGCATACAGGGCTACTCGCGCCTCATTTCCAAACCTCAGGCCAGCCGCCGCTCCTGCAGCCGGATTTCACCCTATCTGGCCTGGGGCAACATCAGCCTGCGGCAGGCCTATCAGTACAGCTGGCAACACCGCCACCTGGCCCGCGACAAGCGCGACCTCACCAACTTCCTCTCCCGCCTGCGCTGGCGCGACCACTTCATCCAAAAATTCGAAAGCGAGTGTCGCATCGAATTTGAAAACTTCAATCCGGCATTTGATCGCTTAAGCCAAGAGCTTAATCCCGAATGGCAGAAAGCCTGGCAAGACGGCCAAACGGGCTTTCCTCTGATCGATGCCTCCATGCGATGTGTACGCGAAACCGGCTACCTCAACTTTCGGATGCGAGCCATGGTAGCGTCATTCTTG
>CAJXXJ010000292.1 GCA_913062745.1 uncultured Phaeodactylibacter sp. | reverse complement strand
GTTTGTTCCAGCACCAGTACTTCGGCATAAACTTCATAATCCGTGCAGCTAAAATCCAGCTCCGGCTCAGGCACCCTTATGTTTGCGCTGCACTCAAAAGGAGAAGTTGTAAAAAGAGGGACGCCCAGCTCGTACCTGTAAGCTGAGTGTTCCGGAAGGCCCGTTATCTCGGGCCCTTCAGCGTCGCCGACTTCCACCTCCTGATCGTAATACACCAGGTTGGCAGGGTCACACCAGTCTACAATGACCCAGCTGCGGGTAAAACGGTAGCCGTTGCAAAATTCAGTTACTGCACCATCCTCGTAGGTGGCGCCGATACTGCAGTAGCTGTCCTCTGCGAGTTCCACTATACCGCTGGCCGTAAGCAGGAGTGGCTTTCCGGTTGCCGCCAGAGCGGGCAGCCCGTTGGCCAGGGTATCAAAGGTTGCGTCACAATCGAGGGAGACCGTTGCTGCCGGCATCCATACGGCTTCCCGCCCGCTGCCGATATGGTTTTCCAGCCGGATTTCCTGCTCACATTGCAGCCCGGACTGAGGCGGAAGGTCGTAGGTAAAAGTCCGTTCAATGATAATCTCCCCGCAATCGCCGTGTGAGGCAAACTCGTCAGTAAAGCTGATGTTCTCCACTGCTTCGCAACCGCCCTGCCCGCCGGGTTGCCCGGTAAGCGCCAGGCTTGAAGGCTGATTGAAAACGGCATCGAAATCCCTGCAGTAGAGTGGCAGCCCGTATTCCAAAGTACCAAAGGGCTGAGCGCGGAGGGAAAGCTGCGGCGTGATCGTCCAGTCCGGATTAGTGACGAAAACAGTATCAAACTGAGTGCCTATACTACCTGGAAAACCGGCAGCGCGTACCGCATATTCGTAAGAGCCGGTGGACAAAGGCAAAGTGGACGTAGTCGCTAATGCGTACGTCTCTCCTGCTTCCAGATAAACGATCATGCGGATGTTTCCGTCGTACAGCCCGGCCGGTTTGGACCGCGCGATCAGCCGCTCGCAGGCAAAGTTTGGGTCAAAAAAGTCGCGGTATACCGCAAAATCAACCTGCCCCTGCAGAGAGCCGCTGGTATTTTCCGGTAAATGAAAAATGTACCAGTTGTCGTAGCTGACATACACCTGCTGAACATCCACGTAGCGCACCGCATCCTGCTCTGTCACCGCAGTATCTGCGAAGCAGCTGGCATCGGACAGGACAATTTGCGGGTCATCGCTGCTGATTTCGCCTTCCAGGCTGTAGGCAGTAGTGCTGAACTGTACCCGGTCGGTGTCCGGCGGGCAGCACTGCGCAGCGGCTTTTACGGAAGTGAATAAAGAGAACAGGAAAAGGCAGGAGAACAGCCGCATACGGCCGCCCCTAACGTAGTTTGGGATTACGTCATTCATGAGTCTAATGATTTGGTACGAGCACAGCCTGAGGTTTAGTCAAAGGGGGGTAGATTACTCAGGGAAGAGGGAGGCGCGTGATTAAATATAGTTTTTGTAAATATACGTGTCCGGGGCCACATTGCCAAATACTATTTGGAGAAAATTCTCAAATCGATCAGGTATACGAAAAGAGGGGCTCCGCACGAAGCGAAGCCCCTCCCAAAACATCTATCTAAAAAATCGTTCGGGCCCTGTTGCCCGTAAAAAACCTTAGCAGTGGGGCAAAAATAAGTTTCCAATTGCTTTGGTAGCTTTTGCACTGATAAGTCCAAAAACCCGCCCGATGGTTGGTTTTGTGCCTCCTCAATGCAAAACCCAATTGGAAAACTTATTTTCCGGGAAGCCCTTAGTTTACTTGATGACCACGAAACGCTGTGTGATTGTGCCCAGCTCGGTCACCAGATTATAGGTGTACATGCCGGCCGGCAGTTCTGTAGCGTTGATTTCGCGGCTGTGGTCGCCCGCCAGCTGCTTGCCGATGGTATTGGAGCGGATCAGCTGTCCTTCAGCGTTACGGATTTCCTCTACCACCTGAAGTTGCTCGGTGATGCTGTACTGTACCTGTGCCAGGTCGCGTACCGGGTTCGGAGCCACCTGGAAGTTGGTGAATTTATCAGCCACCTCGCCTGTAGAGACGATTTCGCTCAGCGGGAAGGTAGTGCCGTTAGGCAATGCCACCCACACACCGAATGCAGTCGGGCCTTCCGTAACATTCAGCAGGCCGGAAGCGAACACGGTAGCTGCACCGCCTTCCAGTGAAGTGAGGTCAGCTTCGTAAGCTTTAACAACGGTATTGTTGTCGTCGCCAAGCGTTACATTCAGCTGGTATTCTGCAGCCGGTACATTCACATAGCCCTGGAAGTCGCCATAAGCGGCATCATCGTACAGCACGCTGCCGTCTGCATCCACCACCACATCTACTACCGGAGCGTCCGGTGAGCCGTGGTAGAACAGCAGGTCCGTGCCGCTGCCTGCCGCTGCAGTCTGTGCCATATCAAATACCGCCAGGTCAAATGGCGTGTCCATGTTGCCAACGATACCCGTAGCAACCACAATGTATTTCTTACCATCCTCGAAACGCACCCCGTCGAAGGTAGCGATAGCGTCTTCAGCCGACTGGCTGTCGCCCGGTGCCACATCAATGGAGATATCCGTGCGGGTAGGCAGGTCTACGAAGCCGGTAGCCGTGCGGAACTCAAAGTCCGGGATCAGCTCAGCATCATTAGCGTACACGTCTACAGTCGGATCTGGTGAGTTGTGGATCACCTGCACCTGTGCTACCGGGGTTGCCCGCAGGCGGTTGCCCTGTGGATCAAAGAAAAGCAGGTCGAAGGGCGGCTCATCGCCGACTAGGCCGGAAGCCACACCCACGATGCCAGAGCCCTGGAAGTCAGTCGGCAGCGGAGTTTCAAACGTAGCTACCAGGTCATCCGCGCCGTCCGGGCGCACTTCCAGATAGTAGGTGCCAGCCGGCAGAGACAACGGGCCGTCAAACTCGCCGTACGGCAGGCCATCAATAATCTGCGCGCCCAGCTGACGCTCGGTCACGTCTACCGCTGGTGCGTTCTGTGAACCGTGGAAAACGGTGATGTCCATCTCGTTCATTGCGCCGGAGAGGATTTCTGTCTCCGTGTTCACCACCAGTTCGAAAGGCGTGTCCGGGTCTCCCGGGATGCCGTTAGCGATAATAGTGTGGAAAGCACCGTCCTGGAAAGTTATCGGGTCCGTAGAGAACAGAATGTCCTCTGGCCCTTCGCTGTCAGCGGGTGCAATACCGAAGACGGCATCCTGCCGGGTAACGAAAAGGTTCAGGCCGGAAGCAGTCTGATAGGAGAAATCGTCTAATATCAGGAACTGGCCATCGAGGTAAACATCGATAGTAGAAGCAATATCAGCCGGTGAGTTGTGGATGAGGTTAGCTGTTGCTGTCGGTACAAGCGTGAAAGCACCGCCGTTCGGCAGTACGACCAACAGGTCAAGCGGATTATCAGCATCGCCGACTACGCCGGTGGCTACAACGAGTGCGGATAAGCCTCCGGTGCCGGCCAGGTTGCCGAAGTAAGTGCCGACTACATCATTCAGGTTTCCGCCTTCCGGGCGGACTTCAAGGATGGTGGCCGGTGCCGGTTGCAGGTCAAGATAGCCATCTGTGAAGGCTGCATACTCCAGCCCGGTGATAATCGGTGCAGCAGCAAAGGGTGCGATATCTACGGTTGGTGCGCCCGGTGAGCCGTGGAAGGCCATCACCTGCAACGCATCCGGATTGGTGCCGGTCTCCTGTGCCATATCGCTGACGCTCAGCGTGAACGGATTGTCCATATCTCCTACGATACCGTGGGCGATGATCGCGTAAGTCTCGCCGTTTATAAGTGTAACGGGGAAGTTTGCGATTGCGTCGTCGGCAGATTCGCTGTCGCCGGGCGCTACTGCTACATCAAGCTCAACGCCGGCAGGCAGGCTTAAGAAAGGTGTAGCGCTCTGATAAGTAAAGTCATCAATAGCCAGGTCGCCATTAATATAAATGTCTACCGTAGGTGCCGGAGAAGCATGGACAATCTGTGCACGGGCTATCTGCGTAGCGGGCAGTTCCACTACTGTGCCGTCTGCCAGTGCTGCGTAAAGGCCGAATGCCGGGTCGCCGCCGAGAATACCACTTGCGAACACGGTAACCGCTTGTCCGCCCAGGCCGCTCAGGTCCGCATCAAAAGTAGCGACGATGTCCGGAGAACCGGCAGCGCGGATGTCAATCAGGTAGGCGTCTGCTGCCAGGCCGAAGTAGCCATCGTACTCACCGTATGCCAGGCTCGGGATTATATTGCCGATCAGGCGCAGGTCAACAGCGACTGCCGGTGCGCCGGGGGAGCCGTGGTGTACGGCCACGCCAACCGTGCTCTCGTCGCCAACCGCTTCAAGTGCAGGCGTGTATACAGAAATCGTAAGCGGGAAGTCCATGTCGCCCACAAGGCCATTAGCCGTAGCTATGTAGGTTTCGCCATTTTCTAACACAAGCGGGAAATTGGCCAGTGTGTCTTCTACCGAAGTACTGCCGGCAGCAGCGATGCCTACGTTCAGCGTCACGCCGGCCGGAGCGAAAATAAACGGAGATGCCGTGCGGAATTCAAAATCCTCCAACAGCAAGTCTCCATTCACATATACGTCAACTGTCGGAGTAGGTGCATTGTGAATGACCTGCAGACGGGCAACCTCGGTAGCCGGCAGTTCCACTACGTCACCGTTCGGGAATACCGCAAACAGCCCGAAAGCCGGGTCTTGTCCCAGGAAGCCGGAAGCAATGATGGTGAATGCGCTGTCCGCCAGCATGCTCAGGTCCGCTTCAAAGGTAGCGACAATATCCGTTTCGCCGGCAGCGCGCACATCTACGTAGTACAGGCCGGTATCTACAGTCAAATAGTCAGAGTATTCACCGTACTCCAGATCGCTGATGACCGTGCCCACCGTGCGAACACCGATGTCTACATTCGGAGCATCCGGGGAGCCGTGCAGTACGTTGAAGGACACGCGGCCTTCCTCCGTGGAAGTTTCCAGCGCAGCCGGGTTGATCTGCAGCTCAAACGGGGTGTCCATGTTGCCGACTACGCCACCCGCAGTAGCCGTGTAAGTCAGTCCGTTTTCCAGGGTAACCGGAATAGTAGCAATAGCATCCGCTGAAGACATGCTGTTAGCCGGGGCAACAGCAACGTTCAGCTCAACTTCGGCAGGTACCGTTAAAAACGGAGAAGCAGTACGGAACGCTACATCATTCAGCAGCAGGATGTCATTGACATAAATATCTACTACCGGTTCCGGCGAATTGTGAATCACCTGCAGTCGGGCTACAGCAGTAGCAGGCAGCTGTACTACCTGACCGGATGGGAGTGCGGCAAACAAACCGAATTCCGGCGTATCAGCCAGCAGTCCGGAAGCAAATACCGTAGCGGCTCCGCCAGCGAGTGCGCTGAGGTCCGCCTCAAAAGTGGCCACAATATCCGGAACGCCCACTGCACGGATATCCAGCAGGTAGCTGTCCGGCGCTACCGACACGTAGGGCGTGAAATCACCGTACGCCAGGTCGCTGACCAGGGTGCCGCCGTTGCGCACGTCTACGCTCACGTTCGGCGCGTCCGGGGAGCCGTGGAAGATATTCAGGTCGACCATATCCGGCATGCCGGCTG
>CAJXXJ010000291.1 GCA_913062745.1 uncultured Phaeodactylibacter sp. | reverse complement strand
ATACAACGAAGAGCGCGATCAGGCCCTGGAAGACCTCCTGGATACCTGGGAAAAAGCCAATGCAGCAACCGTAATCAACTATTGCCATCAGACGCTGGATAAACTCAGCGAAACCAACCTGACCGATGAGCAGATCGGCAGCGGCCTTCACTCCTACTCTGAGGCGGTAGGCTTCCTGCACGGCTGGCGCACTATTCCGTCTAATTACAAGCTTATCACAGACGGCGAGATCGAGCAGCTGCTGGTAAAGCTGAATGCTCCCTACAATGCCGAGCCTACTTCCTACCTGCTGGTCACAGAACCGGCTACGGCGCTGCCTAAAGTACAGGAAGTTATCGACGACCTGCAGAGCATCTATGGCTTTACAGATCAGCAGATCGAAGACTTTAAAGAGAACTGGATTAACGTACAGGGCCGGTAAGCGCCGGTAACCTTTCGTAAACTTATGGCTAAGTGCTTGTCCGGAGGCGCTGCCGAGGTATGGTCTCCAACCAAGCACAAAGAGGGTGTCAAACGATGAGTGTATCGTTTGGCATCCTCCCTGTTATAGCTCCTTTCAATTAATATAACCTAAACCACCTTTTGATATGAGCACTCGTAAACTATCTGGCTTATTTGCCCTGCTGGCCCTGCTGACGGCCTGGGGCTGTGAATCGGAGGACAGCATAGAGCAGGGCTTCGACCGGCAGGCTATGCTGCTGAATTATGCTTCCAACGTTATTGTCCCGGCCTACGAAGCACTGCAAACCAACGCACAGGCCCTTGATAACGCAGCAGTAGCATTCGCTGAAAACCCTACCGCCCCCGCCCTTGCTGAGGCACAGGAAGCCTGGCGCACCGCTTACCAGTCCTGGCAGCGCAGCAATGCTTTTAACTTTGGCCCCGCCGGCGAAGACGGGCTGACCAAAGCGCTGATCGAAGAAATCGGCACCTGGCCCGCAGCCGTAAACAAAATAGAGGCCGCTATTGCCGAAGCGGACCACTCCCTGGCCGGCTTCGACCGCGACGCGCGTGGTTTTTTAGCCATCGAGTATATGCTCTTTGGTGCAGAGGAAGCCGCCACGGTGGCACAGTTTACCGCATCCCCTGAACGGGGAGCACACCTGAAAGCCCTTACCGCCGACCTCACCGGCCGGGTGGGCGAAGTGGTCAGCGCCTGGCCCGCTTATGAGCAGGAATTCATCAGCAACGATGGCACCGATGTCGGCAGCTCTGCTTCTCAGTTTTACAACGAATGGGTGAAAAGCTTTGAGAGCGTCAAAAACTTCAAGGTCGGGCTGCCGGCTGGCAAACGCCCCGGGCAGACGGAAGCAGCACCTGAACTGGTAGAAGCGCGCTATTCGCAAACCTCTCTCGAACAGATCAAAGCACATTTGCAAAGCATCGAAAACATTTACTACGGCGGAAACCCCGGCGACCCCGGCACTTCAAGCCTAAAAACCTATCTGGAGAGCGTCGTGGGCGGAGAGGCACTGGTGGAGCAGACGGAATTGCAGTGGGCCAATGTCAAGGCGGCCCTCGAAGCCATACCTACAGACAAGCCCTTTCAGGAACTCGTGGCAAATGAAGACCCAAGCGTGGACGCCCTGCACACCGAGCTGCAGAAGCATACCCGCTTCTTCAAAAGCGACATGTCATCCCTACTCGGCATCGCAATCACCTTCAGCAGCGGTGACGGCGATTAACCGGTAAAGTTTTGTAACCGAATACTGCCTACGCACAACTTCAAATATGCCCTTATCCGTAACTGCATCTACAAGCGGCACCAAAAACAGGCTGGAAAAATGCTGGGCCTGGCTCAACGAGCCGGTGTCTATAGCCCCACTTGTCTCATTCCGGCTCGTTTTCGGTGCCGTTATGCTGTACAGCACCCTGCGGTTTTGGTCGCTGGGCTGGATAGAGGACCATTTCATCGATACACAGCTTACCTTCAAGTACTTCGGCTTCGAATGGGTGCAACTCTTGCCACCTGCGGGTATGTACGCGCTGCACGTCGTCATGGTTCTTGCTGCTTTAGGGATTACCCTCGGGTGCTTTTACCGGCTTTCCGCAGCCCTCTTTTTCCTGAGTTTCACTTACGTTGAACTCATTGACCTGACCTACTACCTCAACCATTACTACTTCGTGAGCCTGGTCAGTTTCCTGCTAATCTGGGTGCCCGCCAATGGCCGATTTTCGGTGGATGCCCTGTTGTTTCCCAAAATCCGGCGCCGGGAAGCGCCCCGCTGGAGCATAGACATCTTTAAGCTTCAGCTGGCTATCGTGTACATTTACGCCGGCCTGGCCAAAATCAATACAGACTGGCTGCTGCACGCCCTCCCGCTGCGTATCTGGGTGCCCGCCAATGACAAACTGCCGCTCATCGGTTTTTTGTTTAGCTGGAAAATCACCCCCTACCTGTTCAGCTGGATCGGAATGCTCTACGATACCACCATCGTTTTCTGGTTATCCTGGCGAAAAACCCGCCTGCTGGCTTACCTGGCAGTAATCGTTTTTCATTTGCTTACCGGCCTGATGTTTCAAATTGGCGTTTTCCCGATTGTCATGATCGGAGCGACCTGGATTTTCTTCTCCCCCTCCTTTCACGAGCGTTTCATCGGGCGCCTGGAACGGGCTTTTTCCCGTTTGTTTGGAAAATCATCAGCACCGCTGCCTGCCCTTTTGCCCAAAAGCCACCCTGCCCTGGGCTTGATGCTGGGGCTGTTTTTTGCGTTCCAGCTGCTCTTCCCCTGGCGCTACCTGCTCTACCCCGGCAACGTTTTCTGGACTGAAGAAGGCTATCGCTTCAGCTGGCGGGTCATGCTTATGGAGAAGGCAGGCACGGCTACCTTCTACGTTACCGACCGCAAAAGCGGAAGGAAGGGCGTTGTGGACAATGCCGATTTCCTAAAACCCCATCAAGAGAAACAGATGGCGATGCAGCCGGATATGATCCTTCAGTATGCCCACTTTCTGGCCAGCCATTACGCAAGCAAGGGCGTACACGACCCAATCGTGCAGGTAGAGGCCTACGTGACGCTCAATGCCCGGCCGAGCCGCCTGCTCATTGACCCGGCCGCAGACCTGACCAGGATAGAAGATGACTGGAAGCCTAAAGAATGGATATTGCCCTATGAGAATGCTCAGTAGATATCAACTGCTCCTCCTGCTTTTTTTGCCCCTCACCGCTCTGGCTCAGGCCGACGGCAGCGGCAGTATCGCCGGCCGTGTCTTTGAAGCGGAGAGCGGGCAGCCGGTTGCCGGCGCATCGGTTGTCCTGCCCGGTATACCTCGGGATACCTTTACCGACGAAAAAGGGCGCTTCCGCTTAGACGGCCTCCCTTACGGGAAACACGAAATGGTCGTTTTTGCCATGGGGCTGTCCACCCGGAAAGAGCTGATTCAGGTCCGTGAGCCCTCGCAGGAGCTAAGCATCCGGCTGTCCGGGCTGGCCGTAGACCTGGATGCCGTGGAAGTGCAGGCGCAACGGGAAGCGACCTTCGGGCTGACGAGGCTCCGGGCGGTGGAAGGCACCGCTATTTACGAAGGCCGAAAGAGCGAAGTCGTGGTGATGGAGGACATCGTTGCCAATCTTTCCACCAACAACCCCCGGCAGGTTTTTGCCCGGGTCACCGGGCTGAATATCTGGGAAAGCGACGGCGCAGGCCTGCAGCTCGGTATCGGCGGGCGCGGCCTCAGCCCCAACCGCACCAGCAATTTCAATACCCGGCAGAATGGCTACGATATCAGTGCCGACGCGCTCGGTTACCCGGAAAGCTACTATACGCCGCCGGCTGAGGCCCTCAGGCGCATAGAAGTAGTCCGTGGAGCCGCAAGCCTGCAATACGGCACCCAATTCGGCGGCATGGTCAATTTTGTTTTTAAAGACCCGCCGCAGGACAAGCCCGTGGAGGTCGTATCCCGGCAGACGGTGGGCGCATTCGGCTTCTTCGGCTCTTTCAACAGCATAGCCGGCACGCTGGGGGATGGCCAATTCAGCTACTACGCTTTTTACAACCGCCGGCAGGGAGACGGGTGGCGCCCAAACGCAGGCTTTACGCTCGATAACGGCTTCGCTGCGCTCCGCTTCCGGCCCAATGAACGGCTGGAAATTGGCTTTGAAGCCACCATCATGGGCTATCTTGCCCAACAGCCCGGCGGCCTGACCGATGCCTTCTTTGAGCGCAACCCCCGGCAGTCGATCCGCAGCCGCAACTGGTTTAAGGTAGACTGGAGGCTGCTGGCACTTACGGCCGATTACAAATTTAATGAGCGGACGAAGCTCAATATCCGGAACTTTGGGCTCATGGCCAGAAGGCAATCCCTGGGAGCGCTCAACCCCATCAACAATATCGATTTCGGCGGCAACCGTACCCTTATAGACGGTTCTTTCGACAATCTGGGGACGGAGGCGCGGCTATTGCACCGCTACCGGCTTTTCGGAAAAGACCAGACGCTGCTCATCGGCGCAAGGGGGTACCGCGGCCGCTCCACGGCGCAACAGGGAGACGGCAGCGACGGCGATGGCCCTGATTTCAGTTACCTCAACCCGGAAAATCTGGAAAACTCCGATTACCGTTTCCCGAGCAGCAACCTTGCTTTGTTTACCGAGCAAATCATCGCGCTGGGCAGCCGCTGGAAGCTGACGCCGGGTATCCGCTACGAATCTATACAAACCGGGGCAGAAGGCTATTTTAAGCAGCGGGTTTTCGATGCAGCCGGCAACCTCGTGGTGGAAAACCGGCAGGAGGAAGACCTCAGCCGGGCACGGTCCTTCGTTCTATTCGGGCTCGGCATTAGCTATGAGCCCGCAGAAAATTTGGAATGGTACGCTAACTTGTCGCAAAATTACCGGGCCATCAATTTCACCGATTTACGGATCGTCAATCCCAACGGGCGGGTGGACCCCGACATTCAGGATGAACGCGGCTATACCGCTGACCTGGGGCTCCGCTACCGCAAAACCGATAGGGCCTATCTTGAAATCACCGCTTTCCACCTGCTTTACCGCGGCCGGATCGGCCAGTTGCTGCGTGCTGACGAACCACCCCTGTTCAATGACTACCGGCTGCGGACGAATATTGCCGATGCACGCATTTTCGGGCTCGAAGCGTTTGGAGAGCTGGATGTTCTGCCTTTCCTCACCGGGCGCAGGGACAGCAGCGCGCGCCTGACTATATTCCTCAATGCTGCCGTAGTGGACGCCCGTTATATCAATACTCAGGATAACAGCATCCGCGGCAAGGAGGTAGAGCTGGCACCGCCGCTTATGATCCGCAGCGGGCTGAGCACTACTTACCGCAATTTCCGGGCCAGCTTCAGCATCGCTTACACCTCTGAGCACTACACGGATGCTACCAATGCACGCCGCACGGCCTCCGCAGTCAATGGCATCATCCCTTCCTACACGGTAGCAGACCTTAGCGCTGCCTACCGTTGGCGATTCCTGACGCTGGAATTGTCGTGCAACAACCTCTTTGACGCGGCCTACTTCACGCGCCGGGCAGACGCCTACCCTGGCCCCGGCATCATACCCGCTGACGGCCGCAGCTGGTTTGTGACGCTGGGGGTTCAGTTTTAGTGTTTGATGGATAGCCTGCCACTTCTGCAGAAGTGGCA
>CAJXXJ010000290.1 GCA_913062745.1 uncultured Phaeodactylibacter sp. | reverse complement strand
AGCGGGGCCAAAGCCCTGCACATCGCTCACGCACCCGGGGACACCCCACTGCAAAAAAAACGCCGCAACCTATGCAAAACTGGTCCCAATCCGCCCTCAATGACAGCCACAGCGGCATCCTCGCCGACCTGCAGGGCCGGCGCAACCTGCTCGTCACCTTCGGCGGCGTCCGCCAGGGACTGGGCACCCCGGTATTTGAATTTTATAATTCCATTGCCGACCTCGACTGCGACAAGCTCTACATCCGCGATTTTCACCAGGCCTGGTATCAAAAAGGCGTAGACGATCAAATCGACAGCCAGGAAAAACTGCTTGACTTCCTCAGCCAAACGCTTCAGCAACACCCCTACCAGCGCAGCTGCTTCATCGGCAATTCCATGGGCGGATACGCTGCCCTGCTGTTCGGCTGCCTGCTCAACGTCGACAGTGCACTCGCCTTCGCCCCGCAGAGCTTTATCGGCCCCTGGCACCGCCGTTGGTACCGCGACCGCCGCTGGCCAGAGCCTATCCGCAACGTACACCAGCACGGACGTACTCCGCAGTGGGACCTCGCCCGCTTTTTGCGCAAGCAACCCTACCGTACCCGCCTGCACGCCTACTACTCCTCCCTCGACCGCCTCGACCGCCGCCATGCCCTGCGGCTGCGCAAGCTCCACCACATGCAGCTCCACCCGCTGCCCATAGAAGGCCACCGCGTAGTCCGCACCCTGCGCGACGACGGGCGCCTATACACCATCCTCGCCAGCCTGCTCCGCACAGATCAGAGCTGAGCCGGCTGCCCCGAAAAGAAATCGCTTCCCGCTAAAAAAACTCAAGCAACTATCCTGTAAACCGCATACATTGCAAGGATGAACCAAAATGCAGAATAACACGCATGATCCATCCAAAGACCACGCTCCGCTTTATCGATGAGCAGGTCGGTTACGGCGTATTTGCCACCGAAGCCATCCCCAAAGGCAGCATCGTCTACGTTAAAGACAGCCTCGAGCTCGTAGTCTCCCCTACCGACTACCTCCTGCACACTGCTGAAATGCGCGACGTCATCGAAAAGTACTCCTATATTGACGAGCACGGCAACCGCATTATCAGCTGGGACTTCGCCAAATACGTCAACCACTGCTGCAACTGCAACACCATCAGCACCGGCTACGGCTTCGAAATTGCTATCCGCGATATTGCCGCCGGCGAGCAGATCACCGATGAGTACGGCATCTTCAACCTCGATCAGCCCATGCCGGTGTGCTGTGGCGCAACGGACTGCCGGGGCACCATCTTTCCGGATGACTTTGAGCGGTACTATCAGGTGTGGGACGAAAAGATTCAGGCAGCCATGCAGCACCTCTTCCAGGTGGAACAGCCGCTGCTGCCCTTCGTGGACGAAGCAACGCGCCGGGAAGTAGACCTCTTCTTTGAACAACCGGAGCGCTACAAATCCGTCTACTCACTAAAGTACAACGGAGCGGCACAACTCAACGGCACCGCCCTGAAGCGGGCCAGCTAAGGCATTGCACCGGGGCGGTCTGAGCCAGCCCCGGTGCCCCGCTAAAACTTAATCCACCAGCCTTCCCGCGCGGCCTGCGCTTCGCTGTACTCCACCCGCGCCACCTCATCGCCTTCTGCATCAAATACGGTGATCACCCCGCCGCTGTTCAGCAGCCGGATACGCGACAGGCGGATGCGCACCACGCCCCCGGCCCGCAGCCAGTAGCTGCTCATCCGGTCGGTCCGCCCCTGACTGTCTTTAATCTCCCAGTTATCAAGGTTTACATCCTGATCGGAAGCATTGAGCAGCATAATCCGCTCCTCCCCAACCTCCGGCCCCTCCGGATTGGCAAGCGCTGCGATAATATAGATACCCCGCGGAGCGGCTGCCGGCTGTTCCTCTTCTTCCTCTTCTTCCACAGGGGGCGCCGGGCGGTCCCCCAGCACTGCGGCCACGGCTTTGCCCGCATTCACTTTTCCGTATCCAAACCAGCCGGAACGCCCATCGCTGCCGTAAGTGCCCAGCTCCAGCCCCAGTATATCGTCCGGCGTCCGGTCCGTAATCTTATCCGTATTCTGGATCAGTACCTCTACTGCCTCAGCGGCCGTGAGGCTGGGGTCCGCCGAGCGGATTAGCGCTACTACGCCGGCCGCCAGCGGACAAGCGCTGGAAGTACCCCCAAACATACTGGTGTAGCGGCTGCCAGGCGTGAAGCCGTAGCCCTCTCCTTCGTTGTCAGTGGTCCATATGCCCCGGCCGGGGAGGCGCTCCTGTGGGTTCACGGGGTTCCAGTTGTCACTGGGCGCACAGACGGTCACATCTTCGCCCCAGTTGGAGTATAGCGACTTCCGGTTCAGGCTGGTAGAGGCGGAAACCGTCACCACATCCGGATGCGCTGCATAGCCGTTCAGAATCGGCCCGGTGGTCGTTTTCAGCCCCTGTGTCGGGTGCCGCCATACAAATGAGGTATTATCCAGGTCCCTGACCGGCGCATTGTAATTGCCGGCCGCGAACAGGATAACGCAGCCATTGCCACCCGGCCCGCCACTACGGTGCAGCCGGCTGATCTGATCATACAGCAGGGTGGAAATGGGTGCATAAACCGGCACCGGGCCCCAGCTGCAGGAAATAACTTCTGAATTTTGGCCCGCCCCCTCAAAAATATCGTACAGCAGGTTATCATCGGCGGTCAGCGGAAACCGGATGGGCTGAAAGCTACACTCCGGCGCTGCGCCCACAATGCCTATACCATTTTCTTCACCAATCGCCACGCCGGCACAGGGCGTACCGTGGTAATCACCGGACTCCTGCGTCGGGAAAGGCACCCGGTCGCGGTCCACAAAGTCGAGCGGGGCCACAATCTTGTCTACCCCACTCAGGTCCGGATGCCCGAGGTCAAAGCCATCATCGATAACCGCTACCGTGATGCTCCGGCTGCCCCGGGTACGCTCCCAGGCAGCAGGCGCATCCACGCCGGCATCCGCAACAAGCTCCAGCCCGGCCTCGCTGCTCAGGTGCCACTGATTGGGGTACAGATCGTCCGCCGGGCGGTAGAAGGGTGCAAATCGGTTAACGAGGTTAGGCTCCGCGTAGTCGATCTCCGCTAATTCCTGCAGCGTGTTGCTGACCTTCAACGGGTTCTGCCCGGTTTTGGCAGTCACCTGCACCAGGCAGCGGCGCTCCTCCGCATCGTAAGCACGCAGAAAGTGCAAGTGGTGCCGGCCCAACAGCGCTGCCTTCTCTTCCCCGCCCAGCCCTTCGCGGAAGCAGAGCACAATACGGTCGGTAATGTAGTAGCGCGTAGCCGGGTCGCCCACCGGGCAGTAGGCGTGGTGGCAAATAGCAGGTGTCAGCTGATTGTGCCGCATGCGGTCCATCAGGTTGTCCCGCTCGTAAGCGCGCGTACGGATTTTGTAAACGTGGTGGAATACCCGTTTCATCTCCTGCACCTCCGGCTGTTGCGCCATTTCGCGGGCAACCGCATTGGAAGGCAGCATTACGGTGAAGTATTCGGGAGTTTTCTCCAGGGCGATTTTTTCGCCGCCCCGGTAAAGGAAGTAATCAAGTGGCATGAATAGTGTTGTTTTTCAGGTGTGCCGCCCGGCAAGACAAAATTCGGCTCGCCGGAGACTTAGCAATGGCGGTTTCAGATATATTTTTTTCGCTCATGCAATAATAATCAATTCCGGCGGGACGATATAGAGTCTCTGAGGAAATGATGATCACCAAAAGCAAACCGATTATGAAGTACCCTTTGGCATTCGCACTCCTGCTTTTCATGAATATTAGTTGTGACCAGCCCCTTGACTTCCCGCCCCTGCCGGAAGGAGCTGAGGAAGAGGAAGATGGCGGCACTGAAAGCGGAAGCTCTGACGATGGTAACAGCGCTCAGCTTGAAATGCTCGCACTTGTCAATGAAATCCGCGCGGAAGGCTGCCGCTGCGGCAATCAAAATATGCCCCCGGTGCCCGCCCTAAAGTGGAACCCCAAACTGGAGCGTGCTGCAAAGCGCCACGTTGATGATATGCTGGAGCAGGACTTTTTCAGCCATCAGGGCTCCGATGGCAGCAGCGTGGGGCAGCGCGCCTCGGATGCCGGCTACAGCTGGACCGGCATCGCTGAAAATATCGCCTACGGCTACCCGGATATGGCTTCCGTCATTCAGGGATGGAAAGACAGCCCCGGCCATTGCAAAAACATGATGAAAGCCAGCTATGAGCACCTCGGCATGGCCGGCCGGGAAGGCTACTGGGTAATGGTGCTGGGCAAGGATTAAATGCAGCCTGTACTACCGGATAGCGCTCAAAAGGGATTGGTTTTATAACCTCCGCACGCTTCCCTGGCTCCGGACAACTTACCGGCTCCCCTTCGCCGTACAGTTGCTACGGAGCTGAGGAACATGTTTGGAGCTCGTTCCTATTGCAAAATCAACGCCTTATAAATATGACTTCGGAGAAGTCATACATTTTTTGCTACCATCCCACTTATACCGATTTGCCCGACTCTGTGACGATGCTCCGCATGTCAAGATCTAAGGATTCGGAGAATTCGCACATTCCTTCCTTCCGACCCCAATCCTGCCAAAACTCACTCCCAAAACTGACCAAAGTCAGCACAGCCAAGCCCGCAAGGCAACAAATTGGAGGCAGACCGAACCCTGCCCTTATGAAACAAACCACACACCACCCGGACCGCCGCGAGCTACTGGATGAGCTATGGGCCATACAACTCGAAGAGCGGCACATCAGTGATCAGGCGATCTGGAAACTGGCGCAGAAATACAGCCTTTCCTGGGTAGAAGTAGAAGGCGTCGTCTCCTTTTACCACTTCTTCCACCGCGAGCCCGCCGGGCAGTTTACCATCTATCTCAACAACAGCATCACCGCTGAATACAGCGGGCTGGCTGAAGTCACGGCCGCCTTCGAAGAAGCCACCGGTGCCCGCCTCGGCCAAACGGACCCGACCGGCACCTTTGGCTTGTTTGAAACCTCCTGTATCGGCCTTAGCGACCTGGAGCCGGCCGCGCTGATCAATTTCCACCCCTTCACGCAGCTTACGCCACAAAAAGCCAAGGCTATTATCTGGCAATTGCGCCGGGGGCGGCCGGTAGAATTGCTCGCTGACGATATTCCGCAGCACATTCAGCAACCGCTGCCCCCCGAAAAAGCCGTACTGCTGCGCCCCTTCGTGCCCGGGCAAAGCCTGGCTCCGCTGCAAAAACTCAGCCCGGAAGACGCCCTGCAGCAGATGGAAGCCTCCGGCCTGCGCGGCATGGGTGGCGCCTTCTTTCCGGTAGGCAAAAAGTGGCGGCTGTGCCGGGAGCAGCCTGAAGCCGAAAAGTATATCCTTTGCAACGCCGACGAAGGAGAGCCCGGCACCTTCAAGGACCGCATGCTGCTGCAGTATTTACCAGAACTTGTCATCGAGGGCATGATCCAGGCCGCTTACGCCACCGGCGCAGCGGAAGGCTGGATTTACCTGCGCGGCGAGTACCGCTGGCTGTTGCCCAGGCTGGAAGAGGCGATTGCCCACTATTACCGTTCCGGCTGGCTGGGCGATCAAATACAGGCTCTTGAGCCCTTCCGCTTTGACCTCTACGTACAGCTGGGCGGCGGCGCATACG
>CAJXXJ010000289.1 GCA_913062745.1 uncultured Phaeodactylibacter sp. | reverse complement strand
GGTTGTTAAGCAGCCACAAGCCGATATTCCATCGGTTGGAAGCCAGCCCAAAGGAAGTAAAAGAGTTGTACCCGATAGAAAGGTTGTTTTTTTCTCCATTTGCTAAAATACCCACCGACCGGGCGAACTGCCCTGTAGTGACTGAGGAGATTTCGAAGTCACTAAACAAAATTTCGGTACTGCTGCTTGCCGGAAAAGCCCCGTTCAGGAAAATCCCGTACGAGTTGGCGGCCCGAAACTTAAAACTGCTCCTGTAGACACCGATAGCCGTACCGTCTCCCACACTATTACCTCCGTTCAGGTGCAAACCTGTCACTCTGCCGACGTTGCCGGAAATATCTCCGCCATCAAAATCATACTCGCTGATACTCACACTCGAATTAATGGCGAAGGTTTCTATACCAATCCCTACCCTGCCATCAGCGCTTTCGGTATCTGGCATATCAATGCTTAAGTTTTCTATACCGACGCGTACTGCAGCACCTATCCGTATTCCGTCCTTTTGACAATCGCGCATGTAGGAGTCTTCAAGCCACAGGCCACCAGTTTCCAAATCGATGCCTGCATCGGTTATCCCTTCCATGCGTGCGTAGTTCATTCCAATCCGGCAACTTCCCGTAGCGAGAATTCCGTATTTGAGGTCAGAGAAATAATTGGGGCTCGAAGTTACTGTAAATGGAGTAGGCAAAAAGGAGGTAAGCGAGGTATTAAACATCTTTATTCCAGCCTCCGTAATCTCATCCGTTGTTCCGTTGAGAGGTGCTGTGCAGGTAAAGCTATTGCTTCCAAAATTGGATACTATCGGGCCCGGGTAAATGATATTGGGTACCGGCAAAAACGGCAGCCCCAGCTCAATGCCGACCAGGTTGCGATTAAAAGTAGTTCTGTTGATTTCTAACGAGGCAAAACTTACGCTGGCCGCAATCGCAGTTACCGCATCTTCAATCACTGAGTTGTTTCTGGTAGTGATAGAGCGGCCTTCTTCAACGACGATCCCTTTCCATAGTTCTTCGCAAGCAAATAATTTAGAATCATCAATTACGAGTGTACCTGCCGTCAGGCCACTGGTGGATTCAGCAATGCGGATTTCCACTTCGGGGCTGACTTTCACGATAGCTTCATCAAACGTGAAGGGGACATCCACCAGAAAATTGCCCGTTACACATACATCTCCGGTAAGTGTTGCACTACTCAATGAAGATGCGCTGGGGAAAAGTGTCCCTTCACCAATTGTAGTAAGGCATACAAAGCCAGGATACTGCTCGCAAAGCGTAGGTTCAGCTTCTCCTCTAAAAGAAGGGGCGACTGATGCTTCTTCGCATTCATAATATGAAGTTTGACTCTTCATTTCCCAACTAAAAAAATGCACAAAGAGAAACACGAAAATTAGCTTGTAGCTTGTAGCTTGTAGCTTGTAGCTTGTAGCTTGTAATAAATTAATAGGGTTCATGATAAAGTGTTTATAGAGAATTGAGATAAACGAGCAAGAGGCGGGACAAACAGAGCGCTGTTGCAGATACTTTGGTTGACCGCGTTTTTGTAAATATACGTATATAAACTACGGATGCCAAATTTTTAATGCCAATACACAAACAAAACAATGTTTTTTAAGCATACTGCCGGGCAGAGCGCTTGTCAGCACCGGCAAAAAAAAAGCTCCGCCAATCTGACGGAGCCTCTTCACTAATAACAAATCATAATCTCATGAAATAAATAAGACGACCTAAGTCTTATGCTCTTATAAACGCGGCCGGTACTGCAAAAGTATCCGGCGGTTGTGTTTTTTAACGGTTCATTAACGAATAATTACCGTGCCGGCAGCGATTCTACGGCCCTCAGCTCTAACAATATACACATAGCTACCGCGTGCCAGCTGTGAACGGTCAAAGGTAAATTGATTCGCTTTTGTCCTTACATAACGCATTGGCTGCCCCTGCATGTTCACAAGAGAGAACTCTAATTCCGGATGGCCGGCCGGCAGGTTCTTTACCTGAAGCGTCAGATAATCGGTGACCGGGTTCGGGAAAGCGACTACTTCCACCCCTGTGGACAGGACAAACTCATCATCTGTATTGTTAATCAGGTCATACTCCACCACTTCTACCAGCAGCTCTTCGTAATCCTGAGCGCCCACGATGTGCCGCACCGTATTCGTCACCTGCGGCGGCTGATAGTCAATAATGACTTGCGCTTTATTCTCAATCACGGTACCGGCGGCATTATCCGGCATCTGCTTCACCTTAAAGTCGAAGTAGGCGTAATCCTCCAGGGTAGCCGTAGCTTCCGTAGTCGGCGGCAGCTGTATGCCCGTAAAGGTCACCCGCAGCAGGCCCGTTTCGTAAAGCTCCACCTCAGCCGGGTGGCTGCTTGCCCCGGGCGTGAAGGTGGTCAGGTCGAGCGACTCTACCGGCAGGGTATCGCGAATAACAATCCGGCTCGACACCTCATCGCCGGGGTTGCGGAAGAAAATGCGGTAGGACAGGTCCGTCTCTGCCGTTATAATGCTGTCCCGGTATCCCTTCGGCCTGCCGCGCAGCATCGTGACCGGGCGGGCATCATCAATCACTTCATCCACAAATATGGAAACCGAGGGGTCGCCGTCGTTCTCCGGCCATTGAGTCACGAAGCCGGTGCTATAGCCGCCATCCATGTCCGTCCCGCAGCCTTCTACGGCTTTAGTCGGGAAAGAGGAGCCCGGATGCCCCGGTACCTGCTCCGCGATGATGCGGTAAGTTTTGCCTTCCGGGTTATCAAAGGTAATCAGGGTATCTCCGCCCTGCGGCAGCTCGGTGGTGTTCAGGAAAACGACCAGGTCTTCCTCTACGATAAAGTAGGAGCGGCCTTCGTCCATATCGGCAGTGCCTACGTTGCTGATCTGAAAAGCGACCTGCCCCGGCAAGCATTCTCCCTCCACATTTACGCTTGCGCCGTTCCAGTCCGGATCCGGCGGCGAGCAACTCTCATTGGGGAAGATTTCCGCCATCACCATTTCGGCGTGGTTGGTAGCAATACCGCTGCACGCCATAGCCGCTCTCAGGGTAAAGCTGCCGTTTTCATTGTAAGGCAGCTGCCCCAGGTCGAAGCGGTAAGCCCCTCCCTCAAGGGTGGAGGGCAGGCTTGCGTCTATAAAAGTCAGTGAATCACCAAGGGTCACCAGCACAGCAACATCATCTGCGTCGCCAGTGCCGTCATTCTGATACTCCACCGTGTAAGTAATCGTATCGCAGGCCGTGATGAACGGAGCAGCAACGCTGACCTCCATAACCGGGCAGTCTGCTATTTCCGAGCTCATCGGGCCGTCGAGGGTGTCGGTGAGGTAAAAACCGTCAAAGGTTATCTCTCCGCCACCGCCATCGCAGGGCGCCCAGTTGCTGTTCGGCATCAGGAAGTCCAGCAGGTAGGTGCCGGAGTCGACCAAAAAGGAATAGACGCCGTTTTCATTGGTCGTTGCAAAGAAGGTTTCGTCTGCACCGCGGGCTCGCACGAGCCAGCCTTCCAGCCGTTTTTCACCCACATCAAGATCACAGGAGCCATCCAGGTCGTGATATACTCTGCCCGTTATGGTATTGGTATAAATATTGCCCTGTGCATCCGTGAGCGCCATCATCATGTCCCCTACCAGAGACAGCTCTACGCCGGCGGTACCCACTAACAGGTATCCTTCGAAGATAGTGGGTGCGAGGTCCAGCGCATTTTCGCCTTTGTCGCCACCGTGGCTTCTCGCCCATCTCAGCTGCAGGTTTTCGTCGACGGAAAAAATCAGGTAATCCACATCAAGGGCGTTGATCTCCACGCTCCCGGCCAGTACATACCCTCCGTTCGGGCCGGAAATGATAGCGTTTGTGTTCGAGCTCAGCACCGTATTGCCTATCGCTCCGGCCAGCACATCATCCTGTACCACCAGAGAGTCTATTTTGTTGCCATTGAGGTCATACCGCCACAGTGCGGCTTTTTGGTCTCCACCGATCAGGCCAGCTACCACCAGGCGCCCCTCTTTGTCAATGAGCAGGTCTCCGGCTTCGGAGTTCTCCGCGGTTTCTACCCGCTGTTTCCATTCTATTGCCCAGTCCGCACCGATCTTGTAGGTGATAATGTCATTACCGAAAGCATTAGGGGGCGGCAGCAGCGTTTCTTCTCTTCCGGCGATGACGTACCCTCCGTCCGACAGGGCGACGATTGCTTCTCCCCGTTCTTCGCGGCCGGAATCGATGACCTGATGGTTGAGCAGCTCTCCCTCCTGATCAATTTCGAGCAGCAGCAAGTCGTCATCTTTGTTGGCGTAAGCCGCATAACCGACAAGGAGCAGGTTGCCTTCTGAGGTGAAGACCATGTCCCGCAGCCGGATGTCCGCTATGCCGTCTATACTATAGGTCTTGGTCCAAAGGGTATCCCCCTTGGGGCTTGTGTGCATCAAAAATGCCTGGAAGGGGCCGGATACGGTCTCAAAGGAGACTTCGCCCGCTATAAAGAAAGTATTATCATCCCGCTGCAGCATAGCCCGGGACACCTCTGTCAGCCCTAAATCGTATACTCTTTCCCAGACCGTCCGCCCATCTGCATCAAGGCGGATAGCGTATACATCCTGATCCTGATCATCGCCCACGGGGAAGGACGCGGTATGCCCGATAAACAGAAAACCATAGTCATTAGTCTGAAGAATAGCCTCGCCGACATCTTCTTTGTTCCCCCCGAACCGGCGCTCAAAGCCCTGAGCGTTTAGCGGGGAGTAAGCAAGCAAGGACAATAGCAAAGCCACCGGCAGCAACAGCACTGCCCGGCAGAAACGGACTGGAGGGAGATGTATTGGCGTTGTCATTAGCAATATTTTTCGGTCGTGACCTATTTAACTGGTACAAAAATGTATGCAAAGAGCGGTAAAAGCAAAGACAAAAAAGCCTATTTGTTGACAAAAATAGTGTATTTTTGGGACATCGCAGCCACCTTAACCGTTACGATTAATTGTTTAACAGCTTTTTATATATTTGCTCAGAACTATTGCTTGTTTAGGCAAAAAATTCAGTCCTGCCGATGACCAACAGCCATCTAATTTTGGTGCTCCGCACAATCTCCAAAAAAGAAGAAAGGGATTTGCGCAAATGGCTCTGCTCGCCGGTGCATAATCAGCGGGATGACGTCACCTGCCTGTTTGAATATCTCATGGCTGGCAACCACCTCACGGAAGACAAATTTCTTAAAAAAGAGCGGGTCTTTTCAAAAATTTTTCCCGGAGAGCCCTTTGACGATGCCAAACTCCGGCAGACCATGCACTTCATGCTTAAAGCAGTAGAAGAATTCCTCATCTATCAGGAACAGCGGGGAGACGAAGTGCGCGCCCGCATGGCCCTCTCCAGTGTTTACCGCAAACGCAAGCTGGACCGGGCTTTCAGCAAAGCGATCAAAAGCGTGGAAAACCTGCAGGACAGGGCCCCCTACCGCAACGAGCAATACCTGCGCAACGAGTATCTCCTTCAAATCGAAAAATACCAGTTTCACGAAGGCAAAAAACGGACTACTGAAATGAACCTGCAGGAGGTTTCCGATGCCCTCGATACGACCTTCATAGCGGACAAACTACGCCAAACCTGCCTGATGCTGGCCCATCAGGCGGTGTATAAG
>CAJXXJ010000288.1 GCA_913062745.1 uncultured Phaeodactylibacter sp. | reverse complement strand
TTGGTAACTGCTCCTTCCAGCACAATACGCCCTGCGGAAGCTCCGTTGGCAGGGTTGGCTTCCTCTACCTTGATCAGTACGCTGCCATCAGGCAGCTCCAGAGCCATATTCGGGCTAAGGGTGTCCAGATGAATGGGGAAATCCAATTCCGGATGTACCAGTGAAATTTGTTCAAGGGAAGCATAGTCGAAGCTGATACGCTCCGCTGTCTCTTCCGGCTCAAAGAATACTGAAGCATTGCGGAATGACGCCAGAGGGCCGGAAGCAGCATCAAAGTACCCCAGGCTACCCGCCGGAAGGACTTTCACGAAGCAATCACAGAAATCCGGGATCAGGTAGCTGAACAGCAAGCCGGCATCCGCACCCACTTCCAGGACGCCCTGGCCGCCGGTATTAGTTGGGCTGACAAAGGTGGAGAAAGCTTCAAAAGCGAAGCAGCCTTCAGTGCCCTCGCCCTCGCAAACCGGCACTTCAAAAACCACCCACTCACAGCAGTCGCCGAGGCAGACTTTAACAGAATCCACCGGGCTGTCGCCGGGCTGCAGGCCAGCCAAGGTTACCGGCAGTTCTTCCACTCCAAAAACATCCACCAGCCCTCCGTTGGAATTGAAGAGCTCGAAGATGGCATTATCCTGAGCTTCAGCTTCAAAGCCAATTTCGAGGGCGTAGGTGCCGTCGTCATCGCATCCCGGCGCTTCTGCGTAAAGGCCTGCGATACCACAGCCTTCCTCCTCTGTTAGCACATTGGAGATACATACATTATCGATGACAAGGCTGTCACCTACAGCGGCCTGCAAGTAGAAGGATTCAAACGCGCCCTCGGCGGACAGCGTGCCGACCTGCCCGTTATTGCTGCTTAGCTGAAATTCTACCGTCAGTTCATCGTGCAGCTGCAGCACGGTATCAGAAAGCGGCGTGTAAATACGGTACAAAGAGTCGAGGGCGATGATGCTAAAGCTATCCACATTTGCCGAAAGGAAATAGTCCAAAGCCAGCGTACGGTCCTCCGTACCACCGGGCAGCTCGCCAATCAGGAAGCCCACACCCGCATTTTCTATCCAGAGCCTGCTGCTGTCGGCTGCGCTGAAGGGCGGGAAGATATCCTCGCGCACTTCTACCCGAAATGGCAAGTCGCTCAGTTCCGTAAAGTATTTGATTTCAACTCCTGACTCGATACCGATCAGCCCTTCTCCTGCGGAACCTGCTGCCGTAAAGCCTTCGTAGGCTTCAAAAGTGATACAGGCCTCCTCCCCTTCCTCACAGTCAAAGGCGGAGAACTCTGCAAAACCATTGCATTCCGCATCGCTGAGGTCCGCCACAATGAGTTCATAGATGTTATCGGTAAAGGGGTCAAACGGGCCGACCATTACCGGGCGGGGGGCGCTGTAAGCCAGCGTATCGTACACCTCGCCGTTGCCAAATATCCGGTACAGGCCATTCGGGTCTGCATTTTCTGCATCAAAGTCCAGCTTCACATAGAAACCGAGGGTATCGCAAAAAGCAAACTCCACTTCCACATTGCTGATTTCACACTCGTCTTCGTCGCACTCCTTCGGCCCCAGCTCGGCGTAGCCGAAGCAGGCAGGGTTTTCGATGTCCAAAATCAGGAAATCGTAAATGGTGGTTCCGTCCCCTTCAAACGGCCCCACCGTTACGAAGGCTTCATCGTAGCCGTACGGCCCGAAGATGTCGCCATCAGCATATATGTAATAGCCTAACTGGCCAGGTTCGTTGACGTGTACTTCCACATCTACCATAAACTCGCCACCTTCGCAGGGGTGCGGTTCCAGAACCACCTCCTCAAACGCGCAGCCCCCCAGGCAGGCCGGGAAGGTGACCGTCTGCTCCGCAACTTCATCGCAGCCGGTAGCGTACACCTTGACTTCGTAAGTCTCACCGTTACCAGGCAGGCCAGGGATCTCAATCGGGAATTCAGCCGGGGCATAAATCTCTTCGAAGCCCAGCTCCGGAATCACCACCACAATCTCGTTCGGGCTGCCGGAATACTCCACGTCAACATAGAGCGCAAACTCGCCTTCGTCATTACAGGGCTTCGGATCAAGGAACAGCTCCTGTACGCCGCATTCCACCGGGCAAAGAATATCGTATTCCAGCTCAATGCAGCAGTCCGGCTGATCGAACAGGCAGATTTTCACCTTATCATACCCCTCGCCGGTATTGGGCAGGTTGAAATCGAACAGGCTGCCTTCACCCGGAGCGAGTACGCCCAGGGTGCTTTCTCCGGTCAGCAGAGAAGTCACCACCACGCTGTCGCCCGGCAGCGTTACGCCCGGCAGGTTGACAGTGGCATGGTAAAAAGCGCCATTCGTATTGCTGCAGGAAGGTACACCGACCACTTCGGCCTCTCCCAGCGGACAGGAGGCACAGGGTACGTCAAATTCTAAATAAGTACAGCAAAACTCGTTTGTGCCGGCCAGGCAGATTTCCAACTTGTCGAAATTGTTTGGAGTAAGCGGGAAGTCGATTTCTACGAGCTGCCCGTTGTAGGCCACCGTTTCGGTTTGTCCCGATTGCTGCGAGCTGATGGTAAGTACGTCACCGGCTACTGCTCCCGGTACGGTAAAAGCCACGAGGTAACCGCCGGAGGCCAGGCATTCCGGGCCACCGATCAGCTCCGCTTCAATTTCGCACTCCACGGCGCAGTCCGGAAAATCGACCAGCTGCTCCACCACGGCATCACAGGCAGTAGCTAAAACTTTCACCTCGTAGGTTTCGCCATCGCCGGGCAGGTTAGGGATTTCCAGCGGGAAGTCGCTGAGGGCATAGACTTCGGAAAAGCCCAGCCCGGGAATGATGACCTCAATGTTTGTCGGTGTACTTTCGTAAACTAAGTCGATATACAGGGCAAATTCACCCTCATCGTTGCATTCCTTAGGCTCTATCACCAGCTCCTGAATATCGCAGAAAGCCGGGCAGAGGATATCGTAAGAAAGCTCCACTGAGCAGCTCAGCTGATTGTACAGAGCGATCAATATTTCATCGTAAAACTGGAACGTATTGGGCAGGCTGATACTGAAGGTATTGCCTTCCTGCTGGTCGAGCACAGCAAATAATGAGGCCCCGGTCAGCAGGGAAGCCACCACTACCGAATCGCCGGGCGCGTTCAGGCCAGGCACCGTGATGGTAGCCGAATAGTTGCCGCTGTTGGTGTTGTCGCAGGCCGGAATGCCAACGACCTCAGCCGTTTCAAGCGGGCATTCGATGCCGCAATCCTGAGGCAGCAGTGTAGCAGAGGCGGTGCAGGCCGGCCCGTTTACTGTGGCGAGCTCGAAGACTATGGTATCCGTGGGTGCTGCAAACAGGCCAAGCGAGAGTGGGAAATCGCCGGCCAGATAATATTGAAACTGGCCATTGGTAGTCAGCTTCACGGAATCCTGAGGGCTGCCTGCGTAGTCAAGACTGAGGGTAACTTCAAAAGCGTTGTTGGGATTACAATCTCCGGCTGTTACCGTAAAGTTTTCGATGGGGCAGGGCGGCTCCGGGTTGATGCAGATGTTGTCGATTCGGAAATCGCTCTCACCGCCAATCAGTAAGGTCTGCAGGTTGCCGGTGAAGACCAGCTTGCCTTCTGTACCGATGTTGTTGGTGTAGCTCACCTCCAGTTCCACGCCGGGTGCAAGGGCGTAGAAGCCGGGAGACAGCATAAATTGCACCAGGAAATTAGCGCCGTTGGCGGCAAAATTGACAGAGCCGCCGTTGTAACGAAAATCGGCATGCAGCTCCTCCACCGGCTCCGGGTAGCCGGTGAGGTCCGTGATCAGATTGATTTGCTCAAACTTCAGGTGCTGCCCCGAGGCTGCGCTAAAGTCGCTTCCGCTGTTTTCATCCAAAACGTACAGATCGCCGTAGGTGGTCGTCCAGAACAAGCTCTGAAACGGGGCCAACCGAAACTCAACATCGCCTTCTTCATAAAATACGGTGCCCGGCATCGTACCAGCGCTGCTGCCGTAGCTGTCTTCCTCCAGGCCCTCAAAGCCGATGCAGGAAGAAGGCAGCAACTGCGCGCACACATTATCTACGCCAAACTCCTGCCCGCCGACCAGAATCGACTCGATCTCGCCGCGGAAGCAAACGGTACCGGCATTCAGAAAGGTGCTATTCGGGACAGAATCCAGCGTGAGCTCGATTTCAACACCGGGGATATCAAGGTTGGCTACCTCGGCGAAGCTTTGCAGCACCTGCACCGGGCTGCCGTTTATGGAAATATTCTCCTCGCCGCCGCCGTCGAAGAAGTCGAAGCAGATTTCCTGCACCGGCTTCTCGTAGGCAAGCTGCAGGGCGTTGTTGCTCAGGAAGAGAAACTGCCCGTCGAGCCAGTCGATGTTTTCACCAAAGATGGAGGCCGTCAGAAAACCGGTATCACCGTTGAGGTAGAGGAACGACTCGGCTGTGGCCACCAGGCCATCCTGCTGAAACAGGGTATCACCGGGGCTGTTGCCCAGATCCGGGCCGAAAACCGGGCCGGCAGGAAAGTCTTCAAAGTCAATACAGCCGCTTTCCTGAGCGCCAAGCGGCAGGCTCAGGAGCAGCAGAAGAGACAGTAGCAGGGAGGAGAAACAATTGTTCATGGTAGTCCGCATCAGGGGATTGCTTTTTGTTTTGAGATTCATGTTGCCGATTTTTTATCCGATCACCCTACAAAAATGCTTATTCCTGTGCCGGGCAACAAGAACTATTTTTGCCAAAATTTGAGAATTTTACTCCACCCAAACCTCCACATAGCCTTATTTTGCTACCTTTACCGGGCTCTAAATTTGGATTTCTTATGCTCCAGCACAAAATTTTTCCTCTACTGCGCAGCCTCAGCCGCCGCGAAATGACCCGTTTCCGGGAATTCGCAGAATCGCCCTATTTCAACAAGCATGCTGTGGTGAGGGATTTGGCGGCTACCCTGAGCGATTTGTACCCGGACTTCAACGAGCAAAACTGCAGCCGGGAGGTTTTATTTCAAAAACTCTGGCCGGGTGAGGCGCATGACCAAAAGAAACTTGCCGTGCACTTCACCTACGCGCTGCGGCTGCTGGAGCAGTTTCTGCAAGTGGAGCAGCTGCAGAAACACTCCTCTCTCGAATCACAGCTGCTGCTGGAGCAACTGCGGGAACGCAAGCAGTTCGGCCGCTTCGAAAAGACCCTGCAGCGGGTGGAGCAGGCCGCCGACCGCCGCAAACGCCGTAGTTTTGAGTGGTACTTCCGCCGTTTTCAGATCGCCGCTGAGTCTGACTACTACTTTACCGCAAGCGCCGGCCGCAAGCGCGACCTCAGCTTGCAGGATAAGCAAAAGTACCTCAATCTTTATTTCCTGGCCACCAAACTGCGCGATGCCTGCGAGATGGCCGTTCGGCAACGTATTTTGCGCGTAAGCTACGAAGACCCCCTGACTGCCCTCGCGGTGGATCAGGTGGCTGCCTCGCCCGGTGTATTTCAACAGGAGCCGGCTATCAACCTCTACTACCGGCTCTACCGCATGATCACTGAGCAGGCGCCGGAATACTACTTCAAAGCATTGGAGCAACTGCAGGAACAGCAGGAACAATTGCCGGATGACGAGCTGAAAAACATCTACAACTACCTGCAGAACTACTGTATTCAGCGCATCA
>CAJXXJ010000287.1 GCA_913062745.1 uncultured Phaeodactylibacter sp. | reverse complement strand
GCGTCGCCGCGCGATATCCCGGGCTGGGACAGGAAGGCTTCGGCCGCTGCCGCGTGCCCGTCGGTGGCAGCCAGCGTCAACTCGAGCGCAGCGGCCCCGTCTGGATGCTGCGCGATTACGGCCCGGGACAGATTCTGCCGCTGCCAGCCGCCGGGCAGCATGAAACCGAACTCGAGCTCCGGATGCACGAAGCGTTCGCCTTCGAAATAGCCGTGCCGCGGGTCCTTGCCGTAGACCAGGCCGTCGATGCGCTCGAGATAGGCCTCGCGCGCCACGCGGTCCGCGCGGGCCGGATTGGCGGCGATCTGGGCCTTGAGCCGTTCCCTGCGATCGGTCGGCGCAGGGTGCGTCGACAGCCAGGACGGGATTTGCTGTCCCCCGGACGCCGCGGTCTTGCGTGCCAGCATCTCGAACACGTCCACCGCCGCGTTCGGGTCGTAGCCTTCCCGCATCATGTAGCGCACGCCGAGCGTGTCCGCCTCGCGCTCGTCGTCGCGGCCGTATTTCAGGAACAACAGCCCCAGGCCCTGCGCCGCCACATCCGCAAACTGGCCAAACTCCGGAGAGACTACCATGCCGGCTATCAGGCCTACCTGTGCCAGCATTTGACGGCTATAGCGCTGCGCAGAGTGCCGTGCAGTGACGTGCCCGATCTCGTGGCCCAGCACGCCGGCAAATTGCGCCTCATTGTTGAAGTGGGCCATAATCCCCCGGGTAAAGTAGATAAAGCCGCCGGGCAGCGCGAAGGCATTGACTACCGGGGAGTCCAATATTTTAAATTCATAGTTGATATCGGGGCGATGCGAGATGCGGCCCATCAGTTTTCCCTTGGAGTTAATGAACTGCTGCATGTTCTGGTCCTGGTACAATCCGTAAGAAGCTACGATTTGGGGGTCTGACTGTGCGCCCATCTGAGCTTCCTGATCCTTGCTGAGCAACATCAACTCCCGTTTACCGGTTACCGGGTTAGTGGCGCAAGAGCTGAGCATCAGGCCCGTAAGCACGGCCACTATCATGGTCAAAAAGTAGTTTTTCATTATTCTTCAGGTTTAGATATCGAAAGATACTCAAATCTTTGAAGGAACAAGGCTTCAGGATTGTTCGCAAGCCGCAAAACCGGTTACTTTACGCCAAAATCCTTATATTAAGTTATGAGCCAGAATCAATGGATATACCTAGTTGTCGTCCTTTTCGGTGGGGCATTGCTCATCTGGGGATTGCTAAAAACCATCGCCCGCTTCAAGCGCCGGCGTATCAGCCGCCTCGGGGATATTGAGGATATCAACCCGGTTTCCACCGTTGCTCCTCCGGGAGTAACGGACAACTCCACCCTGGCACAGGCGGCGGACAATATACAGGGCCGCTTCAGCATCATACGCCGGGCGGTGATCGTAGCCGGTGCCCTGCTGCTGCTGCCGTTGCTCATCATCCCCTTCTCTTCCTACCTGCCGCTCACGTCTATTAGCGTCCTAATATCTGCGCTGGGTATTATCATCGGTATTGCGGCCAGGCCCATTATTGAAAACTTTATCGCCGGCGTGTTGATGAGCTTTTCTTCCAGTATCCGTCTGGGGGATACCGTTATTGTGGATGGCTATTACGGGGTGATTGAAGACATTACCCTGCTGCATACCTCCATCAAAACCTGGGACTGGAAGCGCTACGTCATTTCCAATTCGGATATGCTCAACCGGGAGATGGTCAACTTTACGATGAAGGACAACTTCATCTGGGCGCATGTGGAATTCCACGTAGCCACCGATGCCGACCTGCAGCAGGTGCGGGACTGTGCCCTCAGGATTGCGGGGCAGTATTCTTCTGCCAAAATCAAGGAGGGGCCCCGCTTCTGGGTAATGGAAATGGGGCCGACTTCCATTAAGTGTTGGGTGGCGGCCTGGGCCGAATCGGCTGCGGATGCCTGGAACCTGCAGCACAACGTGCGTACAGAACTCGTTATCGAACTATCCGCCAACGGCATACCGACTCAGCTTAACCGCCATGTGATGCAGAAGGCTTATTCTGAAGCTTCCAACGGGTAGTACACGCGGGTCAGCCATTTTTCAGGGTCGGGCTCCTGCTCCGGGCCTCTCACATGCTCTTTCGATGGCGGGCCCGGCAAATTTTAGGGCATATTTTATCCGTTCAACTTTTTGGTTTCCGTCCCTATGCCATATTTTTTCTGTACATTCGGGAGCAGTATCCGCTATTGCTATGCTAAGAAAGCTCTGCCTACTCCTATGCTGCTGTTTTTTGGGATGCGCTGCCTATACTCAGGAAGGCGTAAGTATCAGGGTATACGATTTTGAAGACGGGCTGAGCCACCGCATCGTTTTCAAGATACAGCAGGATCATCAGGGCTATATCTGGCTGGCCACGATCAACGGGCTCAACCGTTTCGACGGTTACGACTTCCTCCATTACCACCCACAGGAGCTACGCACTTACCTGCCGCATCAGGCCTACAAGGATATCGCCATAGGCCCGCAACAGCGATTGTGGCTGGGAAGCCCGGACTTTGTTACCCGCTTTGCACCGCACGAACCTTCCTTTGAAGATTACCAGATCAAGGAAGGCGAGGTCATTGCCCGGCAGGCCAAAGTTCCGTACAGCCTTACCTTTTCAGCCGACGGAAAGCTGTGGATGGCTGTATACGATGAAAAGTCTGCGACCACTGAGCTGCTGCGGATGCAGGAGGATGGGCGCTACGAAAGCCTGCACAAGCTGGAAGGGCAGTATACCGGCCGGCCGATGGAAGCCGTGGGGGCATTCCTGTACGTTGGCGCCAACGGCAATCAGCTCTGGCAACTGGACGAAAACGGAGCAATCCGGAACCGTTTTACTTTGCCGGTGCCCGCTCAGTCCCGTATTGCTCAAATTGAGGCAGATGAGCAGGGCCGCCTTTACCTGCTCTGCGTAGACGGGCAGCTGTTTACGCTGAACCCGCAGGATGGCCGCTTCGAGACACACCCCGCGAGCTTCCCTGCGGAGATGGCTTCTGCCTTGTTGCTGGAAAAAGGGGGCGACCTTTGGCTGGGCAGCCGGGGAAAGCTGCTGTACTATGATGCTTCCAGCCAAAGCGTAACGAACTACGACCCACAGATTCGGGAAATCACCAAAAACGTCACCACCTACCGGCAAATCTTCCGGGACCGCTCCGGCGTGATCTGGGCTGCATCCGACTTCGGCGCCATCAAGATTGTGCAGTCTGAGCAATTATTTGACCACTACCTGGACGGCGGCAGCGAATACTGCAGCAACATCTACTGCAGCATACGGGGCATCACGGAAGACGAGGCCGGCAACGTTTATATTTCCTACTACAACTCCATCCACCGGCTCGACCCCGGCACCAACAGCCTGCGGCCGCTTTTCCCCTACAATAATTTTTTCAGCTACCCATTTGGCCTGACCTACTTCGACGGGGCGCTGTGGACCGGCAACGGCAAACGGATCGATCTGCAATCACTGCGCGTAGATGATATCCTGGACCTTCCGGAAAAAGACCTGGGCCACGTCATCCCGGACCGGGACAGCCTGCTGTGGATGGGCTATCTCCACTGGCTGCATCAATATGACCCGCGAACCGGCGAACTGACAGAATTTGAAGACCAGCAAGGCCGCTGGGACAGCCTCGACGGCAATATCAGCTATCTGCATCAGGGGCGCACCGAGGGCTGGATATGGGTAGGCACGCTGGGCAACGGCCTTTACAAAATAAAAAAAGATACCGGCCGGCTGGCGCATTACCATACCGGTAAGCAGAGCCCTCTTCCTTTTGCTCATGACCAGGTCAACGCCATCTACGAGGACAGCCGGCAGCGGTTGTGGGTGGGTACCGGTGCCGGGCTACACTGTATCGACCTGCGGCAGGACAGCCTGCGCATCTACACGACAGAAGATGGCTTACCGAATAACTTTATCAATGGTATTTTGCCGGAAGGCGACTCCTGCCTGTGGGTAAGTACCGACAATGGGCTTAGCCGCTTCAGCATGGCTACCGGCACCTTCAATAACTTCTTTCTGGAGGATGGGATCAGCGCCAATGAGTTTAACCGTATCTCTTTTTACAAAGCCCGTAATGGCCGGATGTACTTCGGCGGGCTCAATGGTGTCAATGCCTTCTTCCCCGGGCCGCAGTTTTTGCAGCGCAAGGAGGAGGAGCGGGAAGCTCCCTTGCTGTTTACGGCTTTCGCCAAATACGATGGCGTAAAGGACAGCCTGATTACACAGCAGCAGGGGCTTTCGCCCGATGCCGTGATCACCCTGTCCCCCTGGGACCGCATTTTTTCCTTTCAGTTTGCGCTGGCTGATTACCGCCATTCCTCTGATCACCTTTACAGCTATCAGCTGGAAGGCTACGACGAAGCCTGGTCCTCGCCCAATGAGGTGACGATGGCGCGCTACAACAACATCCCGGCCGGCCGCTACACCTTCCGGGTCAGGGCGAAGAGCGGTGCCAACACGCCGCAGTGGAACAGCCAGGAATTAGCAATCCCTGTTGTCATCAAGGAGGCGTTTTACAATAGCTGGTGGTTTTGGGTGCTGTGCACGCTGCTGCTGATTGCTATCGTCTTCGGCATCATGCGCTACCGCATCTACCTCATCCACAAGCGGGAGCTGGCTCTGCAGGCGCTGGTACAGGAACGCACGCAGGAGTTGGAGCAGGAAAAGCATAAATCCGAAGAGCTGCTGCTCAACATTTTGCCGGCAGAGACTGCCGAGGAGCTGAAGCAGCACGGCTTTGCCAAAGCGAAGCGCCACGAACTGGTGACGGTGATGTTTTCTGACTTCAAAGGGTTCAGCCGCATTTCCGAACAGATGGACCCGGAGGACCTGGTGGCCGAAATTGACCACTGCTTCCGCGCTTTTGACGAGATTATGGAAAAGTACGGGCTGGAGAAGATCAAAACGGTGGGCGATGCGTACCTGTGCGTGGGCGGCATGCGCGACGATGACAGCAACGAGGCCGTCCGCGTAACGATGGCGGCTATGGAAATTCAGGAATTTATGGCGGGCCTGCGCATACAGCGGGAGGCAGAGCAGAAGCCTTTCTTCGAGGCCCGCATTGGCATACACACTGGCCCGGTGGTAGCCGGTATTGTCGGCATCAAAAAGTTCGCTTACGATATCTGGGGAGACACCGTCAACCTGGCTGCGCGCATGGAGACAAGCGGCGAGGCCGGGAAAATAAACGTCTCCGCTGCCACCCACGATCTAATCCGCGAACTGTTTGACTGTACCTACCATGGCCAGTACACCGCTACGCGCGGGGAGGATATTGATATGTTTTTTGTGGAAGAGTATCTGGGGGATTAGAAGGGGGACACTGATTTTGCTGATCGCACTGATCCGTACGTTTTTTTTCCAACGGATGGGCACGGATGCAGGTAAGTGTATACTCTCCCCCTCCGGATTTCGACATTGGGGATGGGGAGTGTACAATTAATACTGCCTACCGAACACAAATGCGGATAATCAATTAACAGTCGATCTCTTCGCCCTTCCTGCCTGAAAGTCGGAATGTGTGGCTCTGGGTGAGGCACACATTTCTAGTGGTCTGTCAAGTGTTAATTTATGGGTTGAGTGGGAGCGAATTTTGAGGCTAATCAAGGCGGATGTTCCCGC
>CAJXXJ010000286.1 GCA_913062745.1 uncultured Phaeodactylibacter sp. | reverse complement strand
CCCAGCCAATCAGCCCGATCGGGGCCCCGATCGTCCCGAAGGAACCAAGGGCGCAGTGGGGACTGCACCCTTGGGCCTAAACTAAAACGATCCGTATTCCATCCCCCGGACTATATTGCATAAATAGACTTGACAAGAGCTAGGGGACTGCCGGGGAAAGCTGTCCAGTCAGGACTGGCTGCCGCCCGGCAGCTTGGACTCTTGGAACATGGAGACTTAACAGTCAAAGCCACTCAATACCCGGCCGCTTAGCCTCTATCCAGGAACGCCACCTCCCCGTTGTCCATATCGTAAACCGCACCGACGATTTTGATCTCGCCATTCTCCTCCATCTCTTTGAGTATAGGGCTGCGCTCCCGGATTTGCTGCATGGCATGCTGCACATTGTTCACACAGACCTCGTGTACGAATTCCTCATTTTTGGAGCTGCGGTCGCCCTCGAATTCTGTAGCCTCCACCACCGGGCGGATGTTCGCCAGCATGGAAGTGATATTGCCCAGCTCCACGCCGTCTACTGCAGCTTTTACAGCACCGCAGTGCTCGTGCCCCATAACAAGAATGAGTTTGGAGCCCGACACCTTGCAGGCAAACTCCATGCTGCCCAGAATATCTTCATTGACAAAATTGCCTGCCACCCGGGCAACAAACACATCGCCAATGCCACGGTCAAACACATCTTCCACCGGCACCCGGCTGTCTACGCAGGAAAGGACGATAGCCTTGGGGAATTGCGCGTTGGTGCTTTGCCGTACCTGCTCGGAGTGGTTGCGGGTCGTCAGGTCATTGCGCATAAAGCGGTCATTGCCTTCCTTAAAGGATTGGATGACCATATCAGGGGTAAGGGCGGCCTGTTCTTCCGCAGTCAGCACATCTTCTACCAAGCCAACGGGGTTTTCTTCCTCGGGCTCAGAAGAAGTTGTTTCTGTATCTGCAGGCTGTTCGCAGGAGACGAGAAAAGAAAGAATGAGAAGGGGAAGGGATGAGCGTACCAGGTTCATAGTTATTAGGTTTTAGTCTGCTTATATGGCAGTAACTGCCTGTCGTGTAATCAACAATGGCCCGCAATTCTGGTTTGCGTTTTGTTAAAGATTTTGTAAGGCGGCAATGCAGGAAGATGCCGACCCGCAGCACAGCACGAAGCTGCAATGTGAGCCTGCTACCGGCATGCTGTGTAGGCCACTATTTCATTTTTCCCTTTCAGTACTGCCACTCATCCAGATACTTCGCAAACAGCTTCGCCAAATTTTCTGCATCCGAAATCGCGCGGTGGTGGATTCCGGTAAATTCAAACCCCTCCTTCTCTACCGAGCGGCGCAAGCCACGGGGCCGGTGCAGCCCCTTCAGGCGCTTGTACTCCTGCTTTACATTGAAGTGCGGCTCCGTCCAGTCCCACTCCAGGCCGTGCAGCTCGCAGTCCTGAATGAGCATCCGTTTGTCAAACTTGCCCCAGGAAGCCAGCAGGTAGTCCTCTTCGAAAATCTCCGCCCAGTCCTGAAAGTGCTCGATCACCTCAGGGAATTCATTAGAGCGGTCCACCATTTCCTGCTCAATCGAAGTCAGCTCCCGGCAGAAAAGCGAGAGGTTAGGATTGACCACCGGGCGGATAAATTTATTGAAAGTGCCCGTTACCTCACCGTAGCGGTTGAGCGCCACCGCACCGATCTCGATGATTTCCTGTACTTTGTTGGGCGGTCGGCCTTCCCAGCAAGTGGCCTCCAGGTCGAATACGATAAAGTTCATGGTGGCTTTTTAGTTTTTACGCTGCAGCAGCTCCTTAAGTTCCTGTATCTCGCGCTGCAAATCGTCAATTTTATCTTCCAGAAGCGCGTTGTTGTCCATCGTCATCTCATCCACAAAGACGGCATTCGCGAGCGACATTCCAAATACGCCGCCCAGCAGTACCACCAGGACGAAGTACAAACGGGTGATGCCAATGAGGAAGCTTACGCCAAAAATGCCCCGCGGCTCCCCGGACTGCTGCAGCCGCTGCGCAATCGTAGCAGGGATTTCATTCCAACCCTCCACGGTGAACATCTGAAAGATGGAATAGGACGAAATCAGGGGGTCCCCAAAGTACTCCGGAGCTATGCCCGAGAAAAAGTGACAGGTGAAAATGGCGATCAGCACATTCAGGAACAGCAGTGACATCAGCACAAAGACCGAAGCCTGCAATGCCCTGCCCAGGCCACTGATCACGCTGCTCAGGTGCGGCACAAAACGAATGAAACGCACCAGGCGAACGAGGCGGAACAGACGCAGGATGACCAGCAGCGAAGTGTCCGGTATCGGCACGAACTGCACCAGCAGGGAAGGCAGGCTGCCGACGACAATAATGAAATCAAAGCGGTTCCAGGCATTGTCGAAATAAGCTTTGGGCTTAAGCGTGTACAGCTTTACCAGGGCTTCCAGCACAAAGAAAAGAATAAACAGATGGTCGATAAACTCCAACCATTCGTTGTGCCGGTAAGCCGGAAAGTACAGGGTGAATATGATGGCAGCATTGACCAGAATCGCTGCCATCATATTGCGCTCCGACATAAAGAACCGCTTGATCATCGCTGCCGGTGTTAGTTTTCGGTACGCTAAACCATCTCCAGGGCGTACTCCTTCCACTGAATGTTCTCCGCCAGGCCGTAGCCCTCCAGGCGGTTGTGATAAAAGTACAACACTTTAAAGCTTTCGCTGACTATTTGCCCCTGTTTTGTAAAACGCAGCGGTTTGGCCAGGTGATAGGTGCCAAGCCGGTGCACGCCATCCTCTATCAGGCGGTCCACATCCCACATGAGCTGTTCGGAAAGCTTCACATCGCCGGCATCCGCCATCCTGACCAGGCGGTCGCGCAGCTGCGTCACTACGGCACGAATTGTGGGGCGGGGAAATACATAATCATCCGCCGGCAACCGCAGTATCCCGTAGAGGTCGAGGCGGCTGTTCTTATTTTTCAGTACCTCGAAGGCAGCAAAGGCCACGAGATGGCTCGTCAGCACGATGTTATCCTTAAAGTAGCGCTCCACAATCCGCTCCCCCAGCTGCTTGGTGTACTCAGATTCGCGCTGCAGGTCGGTAGAGACTGTTCCGTTCGAGATGAAGTAATCCCTAAGGTGGATTTCGTTCCCATACTTATCAAAGCTGCGGCCATCGGCATCGACGTAATTGCCCACCACATCCATGGGCTGCCCGAAGGACAGGGTGATGTCATTCTCTTCCGAGAAGAAGCGCCAGGCAAACTTCAGGATAGAGCGGAAGCTGTGAAAATCATCCTTGGAGCGGATGTAGCGCTCCTTGCCCATGCGCCGCAGGTGCTGATCAATGAGGAACTGCGCCTCCAGCACAAAGTGGTAGCTGAGGATAAGCGGCACGATGAAGACTTTGGTATCCTTCCCTTTTTGGTAGTTGGCCCGCTGCGCCTCCACCGCTGTGCTCATCAGCCCCAGCTTCAGCGTCTTCTCCAGCGCACCGGAGCGCGAGCGCGTGCCGCCCGGGAAAAACAGGCTGTTTACGCCCCGCTGTATGGACAAGTTGGACATCGCTTTGAGCGTTTCCAGATAGACCTCGTTCTTTTTCCGGCGGTCCACCCGGTAAGCGCCGAGGCGGTTCATAAAGTAAGCGGTGTAGCCGGTATTATAAAGATTAAGCCCGGCACCGTAGGAAAAGGAAGGCAGCCCTACAAAGGAATCCAGCGCATAGCCGATGAGTATAGAATCCAGGTTGCTGAAATGGGTTGGCACAATAATTACCGTCCCCTTAGTCATCAACTGCCGCACTGTCTCCACATGCCCGCGCACCAGCAGCCGGTCCTGCAGCCGGTACTTGCTGCCCCAGAAGCGGCGGAAATTACGGCCGGCAGCCGTGTTGAGCAGGCGGGTAAAAAACAAAGTCAGAAAGCGGCGTGCAAACAGGAAGGTCTTAATCTGAAAGGTCCCCACTATCTCCTCCGAGTAACGGTGGATAATCCGGCGCATCAGCTCTTCATTTGTACGGCGGGCTTCCTCCTCGCTGCGGTCAAGGGAGTGGTCGACCAACTCACGCTGTATCTTTTTCCAAAACTGCCGCTCGTTCGGCGGGTCTACCTTCCAGGGCTCCTCCTTCATGCGGATACGCTCCTTAAAGATGGTTTTGGACAAGGTATCCGTAATATTCGCCGTAGAGCGCTTACTGAAGCGGCTCAGGGTAAAGTCGTCAATTTCTTTAATAAAATTACGCCGGTCCTCACTCAGTTGGTAGATGGGCCAGTCCTCAATATTTGGAATGACGTGCTCGTATCCGTTATTCGGGCGCTTTTTGCTCATAGCGATTGCTGAAAGTTAAAGAACTGTTCATTGATCTGTGCGATGTACGCCAGCAGCTCTTCCCGGCCGCGGCTGTCGTTGGCCGAAGTGATGAAGCGCGGGGGCAGCTCTGCCCAGTGTTTTAGAATTTCGGTTTCGATCTGGGCGATGTTCTGCTCCAGCTCCGCCGGTTTGGGCTTATCGGCTTTCGTGTACGCAATTGCAAAGGGGACCCGCTCCTCCCCCAACTGATTCATAAAGTCAATATCAATCTGCTGTGGCGGTATATTGGCGTCGATGAGTACAAAGGCAGACTGCAGCGTACGGCGCCGTACCAGGTAGTCGCGGATCATGCGCTGCCACTCCTTGCGCTTCTGCTTGGAAATGCGCGCGTAGCCGTAGCCCGGCAGGTCCACCAGATACCAGCGGTCTTCGATCAGGTAAAAGTTCAGCATCTGCGTTTTTCCTGGTTTGCCGGACGTGTGCGCAATATTTTTCCGGCCGCACAGCATGTTGATTAGCGAAGACTTGCCTACATTCGAGCGGCCGATGAAGGCGTACTCCGGCTTGCCATCGGCAGGGCATTTGGACTCCTGCGGGAAGCTTCCTGCGTAAGCGGCTTGGTTGATTTGCATAGAAAAAAGTTGGTAAAAGAAGCAATTATACCTTAAAAAGCGGATAAGGCCGCTACTTGTGCGTAATTTTTTGGAAAGGCGGCCATTTTTGCACACCGTATGAAATTTCTGCCCGTTTATGCTGTTACGAAAGAAAACCAAAATACAGATGAAAAAGTACCTTTATATACTCCTGCTCTGTGGCCTGTGGTCCGCTACCCTCTCCGGGCAGATCCGCCTGGGCGTAAAGGGCGGCCTCACCACAACTGACCTTCAGGTTGCAGCCCTCTCCGTGCCGGATGGCAGCGGCAACCCGTTGCTCAACCTGGATGTGGAAGAAGCCCGCTTCGGCATACAGGGCGGGCTGCTGCTGCAGATTCCGGTGGGGCGCAAGTGGATCATACAGCCCGAGGTGCTGTTCAACTCCAACCGCGTAGACTTTGAAGTGGAAGACTTTCGCGGCGGCAGCGCTGTGGAAGTGATCAAATCAGAAAAATACCAGTACCTCGACATCCCGCTGCTGCTGCACTACCGCCTTGGCCCACTGCGCGCCTCTGCCGGCCCGGTCGGGCATGTGTACATCGACAGCAGCTCGGAGCTTACTGACTTTGAGAATTACGAGCAGCGCTTTGACGATTTTACCTTCGGCTACCAGCTGGGCGGCGGCCTTGATATCTGGAACCTGATGCTCGATGTGCGCTACGAGGGCAATTTCACTAACTTTGGCAACCATATCACTTTCAAC
>CAJXXJ010000285.1 GCA_913062745.1 uncultured Phaeodactylibacter sp. | reverse complement strand
AAGCGCCCCTCGCGATCCACTTCCACCTTAACCATCGGTGCAATACCCGCCTCTCCCCGCAGGTTGAAGCGCCCGTAAGTGCAAAAATTACCGAGGCTGTAACAGATCAGCCGGTCGTCGTACAGCTCCATCGCGCGGGTGACGTGCGGGCCATGCCCAAAGATGATATCCGCACCGGCGTCTACCATGGCGTGGGAAAATTTGTAGACATCTCCCCGGTTCTCCCCGTAGTACGTCTCGCTCTTGCGCGGCACATTTTGGTGGTCTTTACCCTCGGCGCCGCCGTGAAAAGAGACGATAACCACATCGCATTCGCGGTCGAGCATAGCCACCAGCTCCCTTGCCTTGCCGTAGTCGTGTATACTGTTGGTGCCCCAGTTGGGCGAAAAAGCCGCCATCCCAAATTTCAGCCCGCTGCGCTCAATGATCGCGTATTCATCCGTACCCGCCAGGCCAGCAAAGGCGATACCCGCTTTTTTCAGTACCGATTTGGTACGCTCCCGCCCGGTAAGTCCGAAGTCGCCGGAGTGGTTGTTGGCGATGCTGAGGAAGTCAAAACCGGCGTGTGCAAAGTGTGATACGTAGCTTTCCGGCGAGCGGAAGACGTAGCAGGCATCTGGGTTGCTGCAGCGCTTTGGGGTACCCCCTTCGTCCAGTATCGTGCCCTCCAGGTTGCCGAAGGTAACGTCTGCATTGCGCAGCAGCTCCCACATTTGCGCCAGCATAGTGGCACCGCCCAGCGGCGGAAGGTACTTTTCAGAAGGATAATTGGTGCCCAGCATGATATCCCCTACCCCGATGACGGTAAAGGTGTCCTGATCTGCCAGAGCCGGGATGGTATCCGCTGCCGTGCGGTAGTCCGGAGTCAGGCCTGAGCCGGCTGGGCCAGCGGAAGCAATGGGTAAAAACGCAAGGGAGTATAAGCAAAAAAGACTTCCGAGTTGGAAGCCTTTTTTGCGGCTGAAAAATCTAGCCATTTGGATATATTCAATTGTTGATTTAGTCGAAAGACTGATTGGGCATTTCTGCCATCCGGACCAGCTCCTGATATTCTTCCGGAGACAAGCCGTCCATGCAGTAGTGGATGGGGTTGACTTTCTGCCCGTTCAGGTGTACCTCGTAGTGGCAGTGCGGAGCCGTGGAAGCACCGGTATTGCCTACCAGGCCAATCTGCTGACCTCGGATCACCTTATCGCCCACCTTTACATCGATGCGCTTCATGTGAGCGTACAGCGTCTGATAGCCAAAGCCGTGGTCAATGATCACGCGGTTACCGTAGCCGGAGCCACGGCCGGCTTTGATCACTTCACCTGCGCCGGTAGCCTGTATGGGCGTACCGCTCGGAGCAGTGAAGTCAATACCGTAGTGCATTTTAGGTACCTTATAGATGGGGTGGATACGGCGGCCAAAGCCGGAAAGGAGCTTCACTTTGCGCCGCAGTTTATCACCGTTGACCGGCTTGATGGAAGGCATCGCAGCAAGTAGCGCTTCTTTGTCTTCCGCTAGTTTCATGATAGTGTCAAGTGAGCGGGATTGCAGGTCGAGCTGACGCTTCAGCTTATCGACATTTTGCCGAACGGAAGCCATCATGTCGCCCGAAGAATACTGCCGGAGATTTTCGTAACGGTCGTGGCCGCCTACTCCGCCTTCCCACAGCCCTTCATCGATCGGCTCCATGCCGAAAACCATGCGGTGGGCGTAGGCATCTCTCTCCTGAATATTGGAAAGAACGCTCTGCAGGCGTTCAAATTCTCCGTTAAGCTCCGCGAACTGATCCTCCATCACGCGGATTTCTTTCTGCAGGGCTTTTTCCTTAGGGGATGGGAATAATTCGTGCGAAACCAGCATAAACAGGAAGCCTGTGACAATAGCTGCACAAATAAAGCCCAGAATCCTCATCACCATCTGCCGGGTGGTTTCTTCCACCTTTTCGTAGCGGAGGGTCTGAGTGTTGTAAACAAACTTTTCTTTTCTCATGTGTGTCGAGTCTTAGCCAATTTGAACCTAAATAATCAGTTTGAAAAATGTTCCGCGCAAGCTTGAAAGCCTGCAAAAACAGTTACTGAAAATTTAGCATTCCCCCGGAGGCTGCTCGCTGATGCGCCGGCTGTCCCCCGCCGTTGCATCCTGCTTTAAGTCAATCCTCCCTTAGTGTCCCATTGCTTGTCTATTCAAAGGCTTTGGCCAAAAATAGATGCCGGGGGCTGTATTACAAAATTTCAAATCAGAAAAACGCTGTTCTTATCAGCAAAACCGTTATAAAGCGGCTCAAATCACCAAAAAGATGGCATTTTTTAACTTGAACAGAATAATAAACAGCAATCAGCTTAAAAAGTTAATCAAAAACTTCGTCGAACCAGGGCATGTTCATGGGCGGGATGTCTATTACAGTCGCAAATATGGGTAATCCGGGTTTATTTATATAGTTTTTTAGATTTTTTAACACAACCTTGCGATTACCCGCCGCGCATGTATTCCCAGGCGGTCTGATAACTGCCGTTTTGCTCTACGTATTGCAGAAAGTCATCATAAAATTTATCCTGCCCTACGGTGGCGCTATCTCCTATGACAATCAACTGTTTACGCGCTCTCGTCATCGCCACGTTCATCCGGCGGTAATCTTTCAGGAAACCAATTTCCCCTTTGTCGTTGGAGCGCACCAGCGAGATATAAACCACTTCCCGCTCCTGCCCCTGAAAGCCGTCAATGGTATTGACCACAAGCGGCAGGCCGGAAAGCTGCTCGTCCTCTTCGATCATCTGCTCCATATGCACGACCTGCTCCCGGTAAGGCGATATGAGGGCGACCTCCGGCAGCGGGCTTTCGCCGAAAGCGTCCCGCAGTTGGTACAGGTGCTCCCGCAGGATGAGGTACTCTTCGGGGTTGTAGCGGCTCTTGTACTTTTCGTGCACCTTCTCTTCAAACCCGCAGCCGGCAGTATCAATAAACACCAATGGCCTGGGCGCCGGCACCGGCAGCTGATGGTGCCGTACCGACTCGGCTGCCCGCAGCGCGTTGCCGTAGAACTGCTGGTTGGAAAAGCCCATGATCGGCTCATTCATGCGGTACTGCACGTTGAGCAGCTGCACCTGATCGAGGCGCTGCAAGAGCTTTTCGATCAGCGTGACGGACAGCCCGCCGCGCTCTGCTTTTCGGCTTTTAACGGTGGGCGGCAGCTGAAAAGGGTCGCCGGCAAATACAACGCGGGAGGCCTTGAGGATGGGAATCCAGGCTGCCGGCTCCAGCGCCTGTGCCGCTTCATCAATCACAACAGTGCGGAATGTGCGGCGGTCGAGCAGCTCGTGCGCACAGCCTACCAGCGTGGCGGTAATCACATTGGAGCCATCCAGTATCTGGTCGATCAGCCGGTCCTCCAGCTGCCGGGCCCAGGCCGACAGCTCCCGGGCTTCCTGGTACAGGCGGTTGCGCTCCATACGCTCTTCCGGGCCGAAGCGGCGTTTGTACTTGCGGGCGTTGCGGCGCGCCTCAGCCGCCTGTATTTTTACTTTTTTGATGTTTTTGCTTTCCGGGTGGCCGGCCAGTTTCATATCCAGCGTATGCCGGATGACACTCTCCTCCACCCGCGATATATTGCCGATACGGGTAACTTCCAGCCCCTGCTCGGCCAGCCGCTCGGTCAGCAGGTCTACGGCAGTATTGCTGGGCGCAGTCACCAGCACGGTCGCTTCCTGCTCCGCCAGCCGGCGCACAGCCTCCACCACCGTTGTCGTCTTGCCGGTACCTGGAGGGCCGTGTACTACCGCTACATCCTGCGCGGCGAGGATATGCTGCACAGCCTCGTTTTGCGCCTCGTTGAGATAAGGATGCGGCACGGCCTGCCCGGAAGCGGAATAGCGGGGCGGCTGTATGCCCATCAATATGGCGCGCAATTCTGCCAGCCGGCCCTTTTTGGCCTCCTGCACTTTGCGCAGGGCTTTTTCCATCTCCTGATAGGTCCGCTCGTCGAACAGCAGGTCTACGCCAATCTGCCCCAACCCCAGCCAGTCGGGCAGGTCCTTGCTGTTCAGGATGATCTGCATACGGTTTTTCTTTACGAAATTGACCACCCCGCTCTTTTCCGGATATTTGACGGCCGGCTGGTTGGTGAAAAAGTTGACTACTTTGCCGGCGCGGAACTGATGCGGCTGGTCTTCTGCCCCATCCCGCTCTATGGTCACAAAGGCACGCTCGCCGTAGGTATAGCCAGATTTTACGACCTGCACCGGATACCAGGCGTAGCCGTTTTTCTGGCGCTCCGACAGCGGCAGCCGTTGTATGCGCTCCTTAAATTGCTCCAAATCCGCTTCTTTTTCCAGCTGCAGCAATTCTGCCAGCGTTTGCAGCTCTTCCAGTACTTTCGACATCTGCTCGTGGTCAATGTGCCCCCTGCCGGGCAACTAATGGCTGATAAAAATGTATACTCGGAACGGAGAGGTTTGGGCGTAAGGCACAAACCCGACGCACGAGTATATGCCGACACGAAGTCATGGTTGGTCCCAAACTACTTCGTCGTCGGTATAATAGAGCCTATACAACTCCTGATCGTACAATCAGTTCAACGACTCTTCCTATGGCCGAAGAAAAGAAAAAAGTCTTGCGGGAGCAGTTTGAAGCGCTGAAAAACCTGCCGCGTTTTTTCCGCCTCATCTGGTCCGTCAACAAATACATGGCGCTGGCTAATGTGCTGCTGCGCCTGATCAAATCTGCTATTCCCCTCGCTACGCTGTATGTAGGCAAGGAGATCATCGATGCCGTCATCCGCCTGATCAATGAGGAGAGCAGCAATACGGACTACCTCTGGAGCATGGTAGCCCTGGAGCTCGGCCTGGCGGTGGCTTCCGACCTGATCAACCGCGGCATTACCCTGCTCGACAGCCTGCTGGGCGACCTCTTCGCCAATAAGACTTCGGTTGACCTCATCGCCCACGCTTCCCGCCTGGACTTGTACCAGTTTGAGGATGCCGAATTCTACGACAAACTGGAGCGGGCCCGCCGGCAAACGACCGGACGGACGGTGCTCATGTCGCAGGTGCTGACACAGCTGCAGGACATCGTGACGGTGCTGTTCCTGGCCGGCGGCCTGATCGCGTTCAATGCCTGGCTGCTCCTCATCCTGGTGCTGGCCGTTATCCCCTCTTTCCTGGGCGAGACCCACTTCAATCAGCGCACGTACTCGCTTACGCGCAACTGGACGCCGGAGCGGCGGGAACTCGATTATCTGCGCTACATCGGCGCAAGCGACCAAACGGCCAAAGAGGTCAAGATTTTCAACCTGTCGGACTTCATTACGGAGCGTTTTCAGGAGCTCTCCCACAACTATTACCTGGCCAACCGGAATATCGCGGTGAAACGGGCGGCCTGGGGCAGCTTCCTTTCTTCGCTGGGCACCCTTTCCTACTACGCTGCGTACATATTCATCATCTATCAGGCGATCGGCGGGCTGATCACCGTAGGTACGCTCACTTTTTTGGCGGGCTCTTTCAGCCGCATGCGGGGCATGCTGCAGGGCATCATGAACCGCTTTTCCCGTATCGCGGAGGGCGCGCTTTACCTGCAGGATTTGTTTGATTTTTTCGCCATAGCGCCCAATATCCGCTCCCTGCCCGACAGCCGCCCCTTCCCGGAGCAACTGCAGGACGGCTTCCGTTTTGAAA
>CAJXXJ010000284.1 GCA_913062745.1 uncultured Phaeodactylibacter sp. | reverse complement strand
CGTCTGTCTTGTCGCTGTTGGACAGGTCGGCGGAAGCTACGATCATATTTTCCACCTTATCCGCCAGGTGGGAGAGTACCGCACCGGAGGCAGAGCGGGTGGCGGAATCTTTTTTCTGCGCTATGCTGGCCCAGTCGATCTCCGGCAGCTTGCCGCTTAGGAAATGATCCAGCTTTTGCGCCAGCTCCGCATTATCTTTTTGCCAGGCTGCGAACTCCTCGCGCTTTTGTGCCGCGTAGGCATGCTTTTCAGCCGCTACCTTCTGGTAGAAGTCGGCTACATCCGGGAAGGTGTCGAAAGGGTTCTGCGGATCGCCGCCCAGTGCCTTCACCGTTTTTTCAAAATCCGCGCCGGCTCCGCTCATCGGCTTGCCGTGCATGGCTACCTTGCCCTCGAAGGGCTCGCCGTTTTCATCCAGTGCGCCTTTGCCCATGATGGTGGCACCAATGATAAGAGAAGGGCGGTTGGTTTCCGCATTGGCGGCATCGAGCGCTGCACGGATTTCGTCGGCCTTGTGTCCGTCAACCTTCTGCACGTGCCAGCCCCAGGCTTCGTACTTCTTGGCCGTATCTTCCTCCATCACATCCGATACGCCGCTGGACAGCTGTACCTCATTGGCATCGTAAAACATCACCACATTGCCCAGGCCGAGGAAGCCGGCCGTCCGGCCTGCGCCCTGCGCAATCTCTTCCTGAATGCCACCGTCGGAGATGAAAATGTACGTCTTGTGCGCCATCCACTCGCCGAAACGGTGCGCCAGGAAACGCTCGGCAATAGCAGCGCCGATGCCAAAGGTATGCCCCTGCCCAAGCGGCCCGGAGGTGTTCTCCACGCCGCGGTCGAGGTCGCGCTCGGGGTGGCCCGGGGTAGGGCTGCCCCACTGCCGGAAGTTCTTCAGGTCTTCTTTGGTATACAGGCCGAAGAAGTGCAGCTGCGAGTACAGCATAGCCGACATGTGGCCGGGGTCGAGGAAAAAGCGGTCGCGGAACGCCCAGTGGGGGTCCTTGGGGTCGAAGTTGAGGTACTCGGTGAAGAGGATGGTCATAAAATCTGCCCCGCCCATTGCGCCGCCGGGGTGGCCAGACTGTGCTTCCTCTACCATGCCGCCTACGATGACGCGCATGTTGTCCGCAGCCCGTTGTGTGATGGTATGTTCTGCCATGTGTGATTGTCTGTTTTCGGTTTTGTGTTGAAAAGGCGGCACCCCCGGGTTTGTTCGGGTGGGGCATGCCTATCTGCGCCCGAAGATAAATAAAGTCGGGCTGAAAATACAGCGCTGGCCGCCCGCCCTGCGCTGTGGAAAAATAAAGTGAAACAAAAGCTTGAATATAAAATTATTTGTGTTTAAAATTGTAAATAAAAAACAACGCAAACATGGTGGATGCAATCGCCTTCGAGGCTTATCAGACGGTGCCCGTAGTGGCTATGGATGAAATGACCCCCTATCTGCGGATCAATGAGGGGGACGGCAAAAACTTTCCGCTGCCCGGAGAAGAGTACCGCTTCATGCGGTTCGACCTGAGCCGCGCACTCATCCGCAACCCGGCGCATACTTTTTTTGTGCAAATATCTTCGGATGTGCTGCAGAGCGCTGGCTACGAGCCCGGAGACATCGCGATCGTAGACCGGCACGCCACGCCAAGGCACAGTCAGGTCATCGTCGCTTACTACGAAGGCGAGTTCACGCTGCGCCGCCTGCTCATGAAGGGGGAAGAAGTTTATCTGCAGTCCGACGAGGAAACCGTGCTCCTCGAACCGGATATGGACTTCGCGGTATGGGGAGTGGTCAAAGATGTGCTTTTGGTATAATTACCGCTCTTCCGAGGCTTCCGCCACTGCTTCCTCCGGCGTTTTGGGCGTATCGTCCTGCGGCTGTTTCGGCTGTTTGTACATAGAAACGAGCACGCCGGCAGTCAGGGAGACGATGATGACTGAGAGCGACAGCCATTCCGGGATGTGGACATGGTGGACGAGCAGCATCTTGACGCCAACGTAGGCCAGGATGAACACAAGCGCGTGCTGCAGGTATTTGAATTTGTCGAGCACGGAGGCCAGCACAAAGTACAGCGAGCGCAGGCCGAGGATGGCAAATATATTGGAGGTGAATACGATAAACGGATCCGTGGTAATGGCGAAGATAGCCGGTATGCTGTCAAAGGCAAACATGATATCCGTCGTCTCTACCACGAGCAGGGCGATGAACAGCGGCGTGGCGGCAAGGATGTGCTTGCGGCGCACGAAGAAGCTTTCGCCGTGGAACTCTTTGGTGACCGGGAATAGCCGGCTCACGTATTTGATGATGGGGTTTTGATTGGGGTGGACACTGTCGTTGGAGCTCCACATTTTGTAGGCAGAGTACAGGAGGAAGACGCCAAACACGTAGGTCAGCCAGGAGAATTTCGTAATCAGAATCACCCCCAGAAAAATCATAATCCCCCGGAAGATCAGCGCGCCCAAAATACCCCAGAACAGCACCCGGTGCTGATACTTCTGCGGCACATTGAAGTAGGTGAAAATCATGGCAATGACGAAGATGTTGTCCAGGCTCAGGGACTTTTCCACCAGATAGCCGGTGAGGTATTTCATGACCGCATCCCTGCTGCTCAGCCCGGAGGAGTTGGCCACCAGCTCGTACTCGTACAGGTAGTAAATCGCAAAGCTGAAGAGCAGCGACAGCGCAATCCAGAAGCTCGTCCAGCCGAGTGCTTCTTTGGTGGAAATGGCGTGCGGGACTCGGTTGAATACACCGAGGTCAAGGGCGAGCAGTAAACAAACAAGTAGGAGGAAGCCGATCCAAATGGCCATGAATTGCAGTTGTGCTTTTGCCGGAGCCAATGGGGCTCCTGTTTTCTTTTAAGGAAAAATACTGAAGCGCAAGTTGTTCAAAAACAGCCTTCAGGCAGTTGATGAAACGCACCACCGGCCAAATGGATACTCAAAAACCGGGCTTACCCGGCTTCTTTGACATTCCGCTGACAATTTCAGGAGCGGGGCAGGCTAAAATCGATTTCGGTATTGTCGCCCAGGTTCAGGCTTTGGCGCAAGCCGGTGATGGCTGTGTCGTTGCCCACCACGGAACGCTGCAGGATAACTTCTTTAATGTGGGCGTAGTTGCCGATGATGGAGTCGCGGATGATGGTATGGCTAATGCGGGCGTTGTTGCCGATGGTGACGTGCGGCCCGATGATGGAGTTGGAAATCTTGCAGTTATTCCCGATGCTGACCGGGTGTATGATGATGGTATTGCTGTATTCCGGCAAGTTTTCCGAAGCGTAGCCCGCCCGGTCCAGGAAGGCGGCATTGGTATCGAGCAGCACTTCTTTTTTACCGCAGTCAAACCAGTTGTCCACCACCACCGTGGTAAATTCTGAGCCTTTTTCAATCATGCGCATAAAGGCATCCGTCAGGGGAAACTCGCCGTTGGAGCGCATATTGTGGCTGATGTTGAAGCCCAGGGCCTGCATCAGCGCCCCGGCCTTTTTGATTTTGTAAAAGCCTACCATCGCCATGTCAGACTTGGGAATGCGCGGCTTTTCGACTACCCGCTTGATGCGCCCGTCCCGGCCGTACTCTACGACGCCGAAATTGCGCGGGTCCTGTACTTTTTTGACGCAGAGGCAGGAATGCTCGCTGTTGATCACCCGCTCGAAGTCGACATCCAGTATGGTATCGCCAAAGAAAATGACCACTTCCTCATCCGGCCGCACCGAGTCGCGGGCTGCCCAGATCGCGTGGCCGGAGCCCAGCCGCACTTCCTGCGTGATGTACTCCCGGTTGATGCCCGGATACTGTTTGTCGACGTAGTTTTTGATCTTTTCGCCCAGGTAGCCAATGATGAAGATAAAGTCCGTAACCCCCAGTTCCACCAGCTGATCGATGATGAAGGAAATAATCGGTTTGCCCGCTACAGGGATGAGCGGTTTCGGTTGGGTATACGTCAGAGGGCGGAGTCTTGTACCTGCCCCGGCTACAGGGATTATTGCTTTCATATGGGCAATATACGCACGAATTGCTACCTGCGAAAGAGCAGCCCGGTATTATTCCCGTACTGCCGGGGAAATCCTATATTGGGGGCTCAACAGAAATCAACATTGGCTCCCCTCTCTTCTCTGCACCCGTTTGAAAAGAGCAGGCGGGGGGGGGGAGCCCACTATATTTTGAATTCATGACATCAGCGAAAAAGGCATTAGCCGGCTTTCCGGTCAAAACGAAAATCACTGTTCAGTGGGGAGAAATGGACGCCGCAGGCCACGTCAATAATGTGGTCTACCTGCGGTGGTTTGAACACGCCCGTGTGGTCTATCTGGACGAGCTCCATTACCCCATCGTAATGGAAGAAGATAAGGACGACTGGCCCGGCGTCATCCTGGCTAAACAGGATTGCAAGTACCTGCGGCCGGTGACTTACCCGGATCAGATTACCCTCGGCATCAAAGTGACCGAGATGCAGGAAGACCGCTTTATCATGCACTGCCATATGTACAGCAAAAAGCACCGCCGCCTGGTGGCGATTGCCAATGCGACGATTGTAACCTATGACTACCGGCATCAGCGAAAAGCGCCTGTTCCGGACGTGCTGCGCGACGGCATTCACCAATTGGAACAAAAAGCATCAACGCCATGAAACGGACGCACACCCTCATCGTAGGCGCCGGGCCCGCCGGGCTTGCCGTAGCGGGCCGCCTGCGCAAAGCGGGCCTGCCTTTTGATATACTGGAAAAGAGCCAGGAGGTTGGCCACGCCTGGCACCACCACTACCGGCGGCTGCACCTGCATACGGTCCGGGAGCATTCCCACCTGCCGCACCTGCCGTTTCCGGAACACTACCCACAGTACGTATCCCGGCAGCAGCTGGTGGATTATCTGGAGGCTTACGCCAAAAAATTCCGTATCGAGCCGCAATTTGGGCATGAGCTGCAGCAGCTGGAGCGCAGCGGCAGCAAGTGGCACGCCCGCTGTACCAACGGCGCTGAATTTGAAGCCCGCCACGTGGTGCTGGCCACCGGCGTCAACCGCATACCGCGCCGCCCGCAGTTTGAAGGGCAGGAACAGTTTGGGGGCATCATACTGCACAGCCGCGAGTACCGGGAGCCCTCGCCTTTCCGCAGTGACCGGGTATTGGTAGTCGGCATGGGCAATACCGGGGCAGAAATTGCCCTCGATCTGAGCGAGCAGGGCATCCCCACCTTGCTCGCGGTGCGCAGCCCGGTGAATATCGTGCCGCGCGACTTCCTCGGCCGGCCCACACAGCAAACCGCTTTCCTGCTGGCCAAGCTGCCCAACTGGCTGGGCGACTGGATCGGGCAGCGCGTGCAGCACCTCGCTTTTGGCAATTTGAAACCCTTCGGCCTTCAGCCGTCCGGGATACCCCCCGCCCGCCCACTGCGCGAAACCGGCAAAACACCGGTGATCGACATCGGGACGGTGGAGCAGATCAAAAAGGGGAAAATCAGGGTCGTGCCCGGCATTAGCCACTTTACGCCCACCGGAGCGGTATTTGCCAACGGGCAGGAGTACGACTTCGATACCGTGATCCTGGCCACCGGCTACGAGGCGCGGCTGGCTGACTGTTTGCCTCCCGCAGGCCGCTCTTTCTTCAACGCCGATCAGCTGCCCAAAAGCTGTGTGGGCGATGCCGAATGGGAAGGGCTTTACTTCGTCGGCTTCGACAATT
>CAJXXJ010000283.1 GCA_913062745.1 uncultured Phaeodactylibacter sp. | reverse complement strand
CGCAATGCAGACGTGGCGCGCGGCATCGGACAACCGCAGCAGGCTATAGATATGTACAGTCAGGTAGTGCGCGAATACCGGGATTTTCCCAAATTAGCGGAAGCTATGTTTTTTCGGGCATTTACCGCCGACAACAATCTTGAAGACAAGGACTTGGCTGATCAGTACTACCGGGCATTCATCCGCGCTTACCCGGACCACCGGATGACCAAAGACGCCAAGCTGCTGCTCGAAGTGCTCAACAGCGGCAAGACGCCCAATGAGCTCATCCGGGAATTTCAGGAAAAACAAAAAAACGAAGGGGAATAAGATATGAGAACCAAAAGACTACTATTCGCATTTTTCGCACTGCTGCTCGGCAGCGGCCTTTCTGCTCAGGGCATTGAGTTCTTTCACGGAAGTTGGGAGGAAGCCCTGGAAAAAGCAAAATCAGAAGAGAAGGTCATTTTTGTGGACGCTTTCGCGGAATGGTGCGGGCCGTGCAAACGTATGGCAAGCACCGTTTTCCCGCAGGAGGAAGTCGGCGCTTTCTTCAACCGCCATTTCATCAATATGAAGATTGATATGGAGAAGGGCATGGGGCTGGAGTTTCGCAAAAAGTATCCGGTATCCGCTTTTCCGACTCTGTTTTTCATCGACGCTAAGGGAGAGGTGGTGCAGAAAGTCCGCGGTGCACAGAAAGCCGACGGCCTGATCAGCATCGGGCAGGCGGTTTTGGCGAAAGCCGACAACAGCGAGGAGCTGGCTAAGGCCTACGAAAAAGGCGAGCGGGACCCCGACTTTGTCTACAAGTACGTCAAGGCGCTCAACAAAGCCGGCAAGTCGAGCCTGCGCGTCTCCAATGAGTACTTTGATACTGACCCGGACCTCAGCACGGAATTCAACTTGCGCTTCCTGTTTGAGGCGGCTACCGAAGCGGACAGTAAGCTCTTTACCATGATGCTCGCCCGCCGCAGTCAGATCGAAGCGCTCGTGGGCAGGGAGCTGATGCAGGCGCAGATCTACCGGGCCTGCCAGGCTACCGTGAAGAAAGCGATCGAGTTTGAGAGCGCGTTTCTGCTGGACGAGGCGGTCAGCAAAATGAAGGAGCATTACAGCGAGCGCGCCGGCGAATTTGAGCTGGAGGCGCAGGTAGACTTCTATCAGGAGCAGGGCGATGCAGACGCTTACGCGAAAGCCTGCAAGAAGTATGCAAAAAAAGTGCTGGAGGACGACAGAGATGCCCTCTACAAGCTGTCCGGCCGGATGGTGAAGCACTTCAGGAGCGAGCCGGATGTCATGAAAGAGGCCGAAAAAATCTCGGAAACCGCAGCGGACGGCAGCGAAAACTACAAGCACCACGTGGCTTACGCAAATATCCTGCGTATCAACGGAGAGGAGGACAAAGCCCGCAAGGCCGCCGACCGGGCGCTCAAGCTGGCGCAAAAGGAAGGCCCGATGGCGATCCGTATGGTCGAGCACATGATCAACCAAATGAAAAACTGATTCCCTAAAATACTTATATCATGAAAAACCTGATTTTACTACTCTGCTGCCTGTTTGCCGCCACTGCCCTGTCCGCTCAGGACAGCCACATCGATTTTGAGCAAAGCGCCTGGCAGGAGATACTCCAAAAAGCCGGCGAAGAGGACAAAATCATCTTCCTGGACGCCTACGCAAGTTGGTGCGGCCCCTGCAAGATGATGTCCAAAAACGTCTTTACCGACGGTGAAGTAGCCGACTTTTACAACGAGCGTTTCGTCAATGCCAAAATCGACATGGAAAAAGGCGAAGGCGTAGAGCTGGCGAAGAAATTCGGCGTACAGGCTTATCCCACCCTGCTGTACATCAGCTCAGCCGGCGAAGTGGTACACCGCGCAGTCGGCTACCACGATGCTGCCGGCTTCATCAGCCTGGGCAAGGAAGCTCTTGACCCAACGACGCGCCTGGACTACCTGGCCAAGCAGTACGAGTCAGGCAACCGCGACCCGGAGCTGCTGAAAGCTTACGCTAAAGCGGCCTCACAGGCAATGGCCCCCAATGCGCAGGAAATCCTGAAAGTATACCTGGACACTAAAGAAGACTGGACCGACCCGGAAACGATGCGGATGGTGCTGGAAGCGGTGGAAACAGCTGAAGGGCCGTACTACGAATTCGTAGTGGAAAACCTGGAGGCCTACAAAGCCGCCTACGGCGACGAAGCGGTAGTCAGCTACGTCAATCAGCTCATCCTTGAGTCACTGGATATGAGCCAGGAAGAAGAAGCGCTGATGGCACAGGTACAGCAGAAGTTTGAAGAAGTAGACCCGGATGAGGCCGGAAAAATGATGGCGGAATTCCGGATGAATTATTACTCGGCTGTTCAGAATATTGACGCTTACGCAAAAGCTGCAGTAGACTACTTCAATGCGTTTGAATCTCAGAACCACAGCCAGCTGAACAACGTCGCCTGGTCCTTTTACGAAAGTGTAGAGGACGAAGATATGCTGCGCGAGGCGGTCAGGTGGGCAAAAAAGTCCGTTGAGCTGCAGGATGCCTATTTCAATAATGATACCTTAGCGTGGCTCTACTACAAACTGGGCGACGAAAAGCAGGCCAAAGCAGTGGCGGAGCACGCTATCGAGCTGGCAAAAGCCAGTGGCGAAGATTACAGCGGCACCCAAAGCCTGCTGGATCAGATCGGAGAATAAAACTACCTATGGCAGAACAGGACAAGGCCCCCAAACGGACCGATGTAAACACGCTCGGAGAATTCGGGCTCATTGAGCACCTTACGAAATCTTTCCCGCTGCGCAACCCCTCTTCCCTCAAGGGGATAGGGGATGACGCGGCAGTTATCGATAATGGCCGCTTCAAAACGGTCCTTTCCACCGATATGCTGGTAGAGGGCATCCACTTTGACCTCATGTACACTCCGCTTAAGCACCTGGGGTACAAAGCAGTCATCGTGAATCTTTCGGACATTTACGCCATGAACGCCCGGCCGACGCAGATCACGGTTTCAATGGCCCTGTCCAACCGCTTCTCCGTGGAGGCGCTGGAGGAAATATACGAGGGTATCCGTACGGCCTGCGACCTTTACAAGGTAGACCTGGTGGGCGGTGATACCACCTCTTCCCCCCGCGGCCTCATTCTGAGCGTAACCGCTGTAGGGCAGGGGGAAGCCGATAAGCTGGCCTACCGGGACGGGGCAAAGGTGGGCGATGTGATTTGCATTACCGGTAATGTGGGGGCTGCTTATCTGGGCCTCCAAATACTGGAACGCGAAAAGCAGCTTTACCTCGACAACCCCGGCGTACAGCCCAAGCTGGAGGGGCACGACTACCTGATTGAGCGGCAGCTCAAGCCGGAAGCCCGCCGCGATATGATTGACCACTTCGCAAAAGCGGAAATCGTGCCAACGGCTATGATCGACATTTCCGATGGCGTTGCCTCCGAGCTGTTCCACATCTGCAAATCTTCCAAAGTTGGTGCTTTGCTGGAAGAAAGTGGTGTGCCGATCCACCCGGATGCCGAGTATCAGGCCATCAGCTTCAACCTCGACCCCATCACCTGCGCGCTGAGCGGTGGGGAAGATTACGAACTGCTCTTTACCATACGGCCGGAAGACGTAGATAAAGTTAAATACCTGCCCGACCTCTACATCGCCGGTGAAATCGTGCCGGCTGAAGATGGCGTTATGCTCAACAGCAAAGGGGGCAAGCTGCACCCGCTAACGGCACAAGGCTGGTCTCCCTTTAATCCGAAGAACAACTAAGCTGCGGCAATTTCGACATGAAGCAAAGAATGACTCTGGCGCTCTTCAGCGCTGTACTGCTGGCGCTGCTGCCGGCCTGTGAAAGTGATACAGAAAAGACGGAAGCGCAGGGCCCGCCGCCGGTGGAAAAGGTGGCGGTGCCCCGCTTTGACCGCGACTCTGCGTACACTTACGTGGAAAAACAAGTCAGCTTCGGCCCGCGGGTACCCAATACAGATGCCCACCGGCAAGCCAAAAACTGGCTGGTGGAGCAGTTCGAATCCTTCGGCGCCAAAGTGATTGAGCAGGACTTTGAAGCCAATGCCTACACCGGCGAGGCCCTGCAGGCGACGAACATCATCGCGCAGTTCAATCCGGATGCTAAAAAACGGGTACTGCTGGGCGCACACTGGGACAGCCGCCCCTTCGCCGATTCTCCGCTGAGCGAAGAGCGCAAAGAAGAACCTATACTCGGTGCAGATGACGGAGGCAGCGGCGTCGCTGTTCTGCTGGAAGTAGCGCGTCAGCTCGGGCAGCACCCGATTGGGCTGGGCGTTGATATTGTCCTGTTTGATGCCGAAGACTACGGGGAAAGCGGTGGTAATAATCCGGATTCCTACGCCCTCGGCTCGCAGTACTGGTCCCGTAATGTGCACCTGAGCGGCGATCAGCGCCCGCAGTACGGCATCCTGCTCGATATGGTGGGCTCCAAAGGCGCCCGTTTCCCAAAAGAATATTTCTCCGCACAGTTTGCACCCCGCCTACTCAACAAAGTATGGAAGCTGGCCCAAAGCATGGGGTACTCCAATTACTTCGTAGACGCGCAGGGTGGTGCCATAACAGACGACCACTACTACGTCAATACGATCGCCCGCATCCCGATGATCGACATCATCAACCGGCCAGTGGATACACAGACCGGCTTCGGAGATTACTGGCACACCCATGAGGATGATATGGATGTAATCGACCGGCGTACACTGCGGGCAGTCGGGCAGGTTGTGCTCGCCGTACTGTACCGCGAGCACAACGGCGACTTTTAACGCACGAGTGTTACATCTCCTTTTTTACGGATCTCGAACTGCCGCCCTCCGCAGGCGTTGATGCGCCCTTCGAGGTAGTAGACGTATACGCCGGTATTCATCGGCTCGCCGCGCATCCACCCATCCCATCCTTCCGTTGGGTCAAAGCTCTCGTAAAGCATATTCCCCCAGCGGTCAAAGATCATAAACCAGAAGGAATCCCATTCCGCATCAGAGGCCAGGTACGGCCGGTAGTCGTCATTCCTGCCATCGTCATTCGGAGAAAAAGCATTGGGCAGATAAAGCAGCGAGCTTGCATCCACAAGCGGAGGCGCAATGGTGAAGGCCCGCGTTACCGTTTCACAGGCATTGCTCACCTGCAGCTCGTAGGCCCCCGGCTCATCCAACAGGGTAGACCGGCCGCTGCTGCCGTCGCTCCAGTCAAAACTCAGCTGAGCATCCTGCCCGGACAGCACTTGGGCGTCTACGCGGGCTGCTGGGTTGTCGCAGCTCAAAGAGTCTATCTCCAGGTCGATCAGCAGCGGGGGGCGCTCGGTTAACAAGACGGGCAAAAAGACCGTGCATCCGGCTGCGTCAATCACCGTTACCGTGTACGTACGGGCCGACAGGCTGTCGAACAGGGCGCTGCTCTGCGGGCTGTTATCGTTTAGCTGGTACTGCAGGGGAGCCACCCCACCCGATGCCGTTATGCTCAGGCTGCCGTCTGATACGCCGGGGCAGGCTTCCGTCACTGCGGCGGAGGCGGCTATTTGCGGATAAGCGGCAACGGTGACCACCACCGTAGAATCGCAGCCGGCCTGGTTTTCGAATACATAAGTGCCGGTAGCTCCGTCCGGCAGCACATCGCCTGCGTAAGTGGCAGTCGCGCCCGGGCATACCCGCAGCAGCAGGCTGTCTACCGTCTCTTCTACTGCCGTC
>CAJXXJ010000282.1 GCA_913062745.1 uncultured Phaeodactylibacter sp. | reverse complement strand
CCTTGAGCCTTTCAATAGTATGCAGCAGGCGCTCGCGTACTTCCTCGTTCTTGGTGATGTAGTCATCCGCACCATTTTGCAGAAGTTGTACCGCGGTGGTAATGTCTTCCTGCCCGGACAACATGACTACCCGGATCTGCTCATCGTAGTTTTTTACCTGTTTGAGCACTTCCGATCCGTTCATATCGGGCAGGGTATGGTCGAGGGAAATGATGTGAGGCTTAAGTTTGAGCTGTTCGATGCACGCTTTTCCGGTAGAAAACACATGAACCTCATGGTCCGGGTTGAGCTCCATCAGGTACTTCACCTTCTTTTGATACATCAAATCGTCCTCCACGACAAAAATCCGGTAAGAGGTATTCATATACACGGGATTAATGGGCAAATCTGTTTGACTGAAGACTAGTGTTGGGTGCGCGTGTGTATCGTCAAGAGTGGTATCTGGCAAAGATATAACTTTTAGCGCATTCCCAAAATAGGAAAACTTTTTAATAATTGGAACTCTTTCTACGGGGTTACATTTATAAATCCCTAAAAAACAAACACTTGCCCACATGGCATAAATTATGATGTGTACGGTATCTATATTCAATCCGATAAACATGCGGACTTAAGGGCTGAAAGGGGCTATACTGCTTCTCTACGGCTTGCAGCATGTCGGTAAAACATAAAAGCTGGCCTGCAAATGGGTATCCGCCGGGATCATTTTATGGTCTTTATAAGAGCGACCCCAATTAAATATGGCTGACAAAGGCCCTGATATCACCGTAATTACGCTGCCCAACCCTGCTGCCGAGCAGACCCGGCGCATGTCGTACGACAGCCTGGTGAACCACTTGGTGGCATCAGGGTATAAAGTGGTGCGTTTGCAGCCATCAGGCCACCCTCCAAATGCATATCCCTCCTTATTCTCGGGTATTCATCGCCACAGAAAAACGCTTGTTTCCCTGCTCCGGCAGCTGCTGCCGCTAATGGGTATGCCTGCGCTGCTGTATGTCCCATTTCCCAATCACTGGCTGCTGGCACTGATTGCCCGCCTGCTGGGCTTTACACTGGTGTATCACCTGCAGGACGAACAGCAAACTTCCCGGCTGCAGTCGCTTTTGTGGAAACACTTATACCGTCGCTGCGCCCGACACTTAGTATACCATTCAGAGGCTGTAAAGTCGTGCTACCCCTCGCTGGGCGTAGAGCATACTGTGCTGGGGCCGATCCTTGACCGAAAAGGCTTTTCCCGGCTGCACTCTCCGGAAAACACCAAACGGGCTTTTCCTTTCACCTTGCTTATGGTTTTAGACCAAACCAGCCCGGCCGCCTTTGAGCGCTACTTTTCGCTCGCCCGCAGTTTACCGAGTATGCAATTTTTACTGCTGAGCAATGCCGGTACAGACTATCCGCCGGACCTTCCCTCCAATCTTCAGTATTCAAGCCGCCCCAACAGCCGAAAAAGCTATTTTAAACAAGCGCACTTACTTCTTTTGCTTGATGATTTGGCACTAGGCTGCGCTCATACAGATGATATTTTACTGGAGGGCCTTTCCTATGGCTTGCCAGTGGTTGCGGTCGGCAAGTTGAAGCAGCGGCAGGGCTTAATTCAGCAGCACTTTAACGGTTTTACCTTTACAGCAGACAAGCTTGATCTGTTGCGGCAGCAAGTCTTGGAGCTCAGCGTCCACCGGGAAGCCTATTTTCAGCTTTCAGCCGGGGCTCATCGGACCGCCCGGGAGCAGACTGCTGAAGCGGTTATTGGCAGAGTTGCTGCTGCCCTCGGGCTGCATAGATCGGATCTCAACTCTGCCATCAGGCCGACCGCCGGATAAGCCCGGCGATTACCCGGGCGGTGCGATCCCAGCTGTACTGCTGCCGCTGGCCTTTACCGCGCTTTACAAGGCTGCTGCGCAGCTGACTGTCCAACATCTGTTCCATGGCGTCAGCCAGGCCTTCTGTCTGGTATGGGTCTATGAGTAAGCCGGCATCGGCAGTTACTTCTGTCATAGAGGAGGATCGGGAAGATATAACGGGCACTTCCGCGTGCATGGCCTCAAGCAGGGGCAAGCCGAAACCTTCAAACAGAGAGGGGTACACAAATGCAAAGGCAGCGCCCATCAGACGGGGCAGTTCCTCATCGGGCACAAACCCCAATAATTGGATATCCCGCCGGGCCGGCGATGACTGGTATGCTGTTTCCACCGGGCCTTCTTTCCAGGCCATTCTGCCGGCAATCAGTAGTTGGTGGGGGGCATGCGTGCGTTGTTTAAAAGCTCCAAAAGCGTCGATCAGCCGGTGCACATTTTTTCGTGGATGGATGGCTCCGATATAGAGAAAGTAGGGTTTTCCGCCGGCGTACTGCTGCCGTGCCTGCGCGCGTTCATCGGACGATAAGGGGTAGAACCCCTCCCGGCAGCCGTTGCCGCAGACAGCAATGCGCTCTGCAGACAGCCCGTACCGCTGCTGAATATCCAGTGCGGTAAATTGGGAAACAGCGGCTACGTAGCGGGCATGATGGCAGTAGCGGGGCGTAAAGTAGCGATAGTAGCGGCTCACAAGCGGTGGCGTATGGCCGGGGAAGTGCTCGAAGGCTAAATCGTGTACGGTCATCACGGACGGGACCGGGCTGCGCAATGAAGTATAGCCATCGGGCGAGAAAAACACCTCTGCTCCGGCCCGCTTCAGTGCCCTTGGCAGTGCCCATTCAAACCAGAGGTACCACAGTACCGGATGCCGGGCGGGGGGCGGCACTACGATAGCCCGGGTGCGGGGCCCGGTCACGAAGCGGGAGTCGTAGGGCCGGTCAAAAAGAAAGACGAGGTCATCGTCGGGGAACAGCTCCGGAAGCCGGCGGCAGACTTCATAAGTATACCGCCCGATGCCCTCGAGCTTGCCGGGAAGTAAAAAACGGGTATTTACAGCAATAGTCATGCGCCGGGCAAAGTAATTGATACCCTGCAAAGGTAAGGAAGTCCTGCCCGATCAGAGCTCGTGCCCGGCAAAGTATTCCAGTATGCTGAGAAAATTCGCTTTGCGGCTGCTCGATACGCTGAGCCGTTTGCCGCCCTCCAGCTCCACTTCTCCTCCTTTGCCCCGTACATAGCGTTGCAGGTAATGGATATTGATGGTGTGAGAGCGGTGGATGCGCACGAAGTTGGGCAGGCTGCCGATGCCGGATTCTGCGTCCCTCAGGGTTTTGCATACCAGCAGTTCTTTGCCGTCGCAAAAATGGACGCGGGTATAATTGCCTTCTGCCGTAAGGCACAAGATGCAATCGGCACGGTAAAACTCGTAGCCGTCCAAAGTAGGAAAAGCTACCTTCTGCCAGCGGGGCCGGCGTACGCTGATAGGTTCTGATAGGGAGCGGGAAGGCTGTAGGCTTATCATTTTCATGGCAAACGTATTTTAAAGATCAAACTGTGGTCTTGGCATAATATTAGGCGTAAATCCGGGACCTGACAATCCTAAATTGGCTATTTGTCAGGTTTCAGAATTTATTATATTTGCCAACAGCCCGCCCTAATCTACCAATCCGTCCAAAACAGAACGAACAGTATGCCCAAAGTGCCATCCAACAAGCTGTACCGGCTTATACACTCCCTTTCCGGCCCGGAAAAGCGATACTTCAAGGTAGCCGCCGGCGGGCAAATGGGTAAAGACAATAAGTACCTGCTGCTCTTTGATGCTATTGAGCAGCAGCCGGAATTTGATGACGAAGCGCTCAAACTTAGGATTTACGGCACGGCGGAAATTCAGAGCCGCAAATACTCCGAGCTCAAAGCATACCTGTACGAGATGCTGCTGAAAAGCCTGCAGTCTTACGACGAAAAAACGTCTGTGGCGTACCGGCTGAAGCATCATTTGTTAAGTGTGCGGGTGCTGTTCCGGCGGTCCCTGTTCCAGGATTGTCAGGAGCAGCTGCAAAAAGCCCGCAAGCTGGCAGAGAAATACGAGCAATTTCAGGCGCTGCTGGAAATTCTGGAATGGGAAAAGCAGATTGCCTATACGCGTTCGGATATAGATTTTCTGGATCGTGAGCTGCAGCGGATTGAGACAGAAGAGCAGCGGCTGCAACAGCAACTGCAAACGATAGCTGCTTACCGAAATACGTTCTTCCGCCTGCTGGTGCGCATCCGCAAAGGGCCTTCCCGCAACGGCGAAGCTGCCGGAGAGCTTCACAAAATCATCGATACGCCACTGCTAAAGGAGCCGGAGCTGGCCGATTCTCATCAGGCAAGAATCTTGTACTACCGCACCCTGACGGTATTCCAATACGCGCAGGGGAATATTCAGCTGTTTTACGAGTATAGCAAAGAGCTGATCAAATTGATGGAGCATAAGCCTCACTACCTGAAGGAGGATGCCTCCGAATACATTTCTGCCATCAGCAATCTGATCGTAGCCTGTGGCCGGCTTGGCAAGTACGATGAGCTAAAGCGGATGCTGGAGAAACTGCGCAAGGTCAGGCCGCTCAATCAGGATGATGAGCTGAAGATACACCGGCAGTTCTATCAGAATAAATTTTCGCTATGCATCACTACCGGCGATTTTAAAGAGGGGTATCATGCACTAAATGCACACCTGAAGGAAGTGCAGCAGTTTGATCAGGCGCTTTTCCGGAGGAGTTCTTTTTACCACTTTTACTTTTACATCAGCTTTGGTGCAGGCGCTTACGATGATGCCCTGCAATACCTGAACGAGTGGCTGGACTTAAACTCCACCGTTGAGCGGCAGTACCTGCAGTCGGCTGCCCGCATCCTCAACCTGATCGTCCACTTTGAGCTGGGCAACTACGAGCTGCTCGAGTCGCTGATCCGTTCTACCTACCGGTTCCTTAAAAAGCGGGGACAGCTGCAGGAAGTGGAGCGCCTTACAATAGCCTTCATCCGGCAGGCTGTGGAAGCTCCCTCAAAAAGGGAGCTGAGAGAGGCCTACGCATCCCTGAAAGCGGAATTTGAAGACCTTTCTCAGCAGCCTCAGACGAAAGCTTTCTTTACGCAGGTGTTTGACATCCTGGCGTGGGTGGAAAGCAAAATAGAGCAGAAGCCCTTTGCTGAGGTCATTAAAGCCCGGTTTGAAAGCCGTATCTAGCGGAAATTACCGGTCCTCTTAATCAGCTGCAGGCTGTTTTGGGGCTTCAGCGTCTGGCTGCGAATATCGACACTCTCCCATACGTAAGAGCCGGAAGATTCAACGGTAGGAGTTCCGTACTTATAACCTCCCTTGACGCGGCTGGCTTTATCCTGACTGATAGCTGCTTTTTCGAATGCGGATAACGGGTGTTGAGTTTTTTTCATAATACTAATTTTTGTTCCGTAAGGCTATGATAGCATTTACGCCCTTTAAAGTAGGCTAATGCGGCTGAATGCTTCAAACCAATTTTTATAAAAAGTCAGTTTTCTGAAAAGCCCTGCACAACTATCGGCAACGCTTTCAGAAGAGGGCGAGGGGTAAAGGTTCACTCAACTACAATGTAGGCAATCTAACTCAATAATGATAGGGACAGAGCAGCTTAATGCCGGTTTTTGTCATCTGCCATCCTCATTTTCCTGCCGCAGGCTGCGCACGGCTGCCCATACGAGCTGCGGTTCGTACCCCTTCTGCAGCAGATAACGGCCAATTTTCTCGCCTTCTTTCCAGCTGTCGGGCTCCTGCAGTTCTTCCTGCTTTTTGCGCAACAGCGCCCACAGT
>CAJXXJ010000281.1 GCA_913062745.1 uncultured Phaeodactylibacter sp. | reverse complement strand
CCACCATCACCTCATACAGAAAGGGCTGCGCAGCCTCGCTTCTATCGTGGTGGAAGCCGGCGATGTGCGCGAGTCCCACCACTTCGCCACGCTGATCGGCTACGGGGCAAGCGCTATCAATCCCTACATGGCCTACGCTTCCATCGCCAACCTGCACAAACGCGGGCTGTTCGGCCCGGACCAGAGCCTCGAGTCGCTCATGGCAGGATATAACAAAGCAGTTGGCAAAGGGCTCCTCAAGATCATGTCTAAAATCGGCATTTCTACCCTGCAGTCTTATCAGGGCGCACAAATATTCGAAATCCTGGGGTTGAACCGGGAAGTGGTCGACAAGTGCTTCCGCGGTTCTATCTCCCGTATACAGGGGGTGGGCTTTGACGGTATCGCCCGCGAGGTGATGACGCGCCACCGGCTTGCTTTCCCGGAGAAGGCTGTACCGAACCCACGGCTGGAAGTGGGCGGCGTTTACCAATGGAAGCGGCGCGGAGAAGCCCACCTCTTCAACCCCCAGTCCATACACTTCCTGCAACTGGCAGCCCGCGGCAATGACTACGAGGCGTACAAGAAATATGCTAAGCTGATCGACGAGCAGACCGAGCAGGCACTCACGCTGCGCGGGCTGCTGGCTTTCCGCCGCGGCGAGCGCATCCCGCTGAAGGAGGTGGAGCCTGCCGAGAACATCATGAAGCGCTTCGCCACCGGAGCTATGTCGTTCGGCTCCATTTCTCACGAAGCCCACGCTACGCTGGCCGTTGCAATGAACCGCATCGGCGCCAAAAGCAACAGTGGCGAAGGCGGTGAGGACGAAGCCCGCTTTACGCGGAAAACCAACGGCGACTGGGAACGCTCGGCCATCAAGCAGGTCGCTTCCGGCCGCTTCGGTGTAACGAGCCACTACCTGACGAATGCAGACGAAATACAGATCAAAATGGCACAGGGCGCTAAGCCCGGCGAAGGCGGGCAACTGCCGGGCCACAAGGTAGACGACTGGATCGGAAGGGTGCGGCACTCTACACCGGGTGTGGGGCTGATTTCCCCTCCCCCTCATCACGACATTTACTCTATCGAGGATCTGGCACAGCTCATCTATGACTTGAAGAACGCCAACCGGGATGCGCGCATCAACGTGAAGCTGGTATCCAAAGCCGGCGTGGGCATCATCGCTTCCGGCGTGGCTAAAGCACATGCAGATGCCATCCTCATTTCCGGCCACGATGGCGGTACCGGCGCTTCCCCGCTGACTTCTATCCGACACGCGGGCCTGCCCTGGGAGTTGGGGCTGGCCGAAAGCCACCAAACGCTGGTCAAAAATAAGCTGCGCGACCGCGTCACCCTGCAGACCGACGGGCAAATCCGCACCGGGCGCGACCTGGCCATCGCCACCCTGCTGGGTGCAGAGGAATGGGGCGTCGCCACCGCAGCGCTGGTCGTGGAAGGCTGCATCATGATGCGCAAATGCCATACCAACACCTGCCCGGTAGGCATAGCCACGCAGGACCCGGAGCTCCGCAAGCGCTTCAACGGGCAACCGGAGCACGTCATCAATTTCTTCCGCTTCCTGGCAGAAGACCTGCGGGAAATCATGGCGCAACTGGGCTTCCGCACCGTAGACGAAATGGTGGGCAAAGTGGAAATGCTGAAGGCCAAGCGCAAGCCTGCCTACTGGAAGTATCAGGGGCTCGACCTGAGCCCGATCCTGTACAAAGAGCCCGCTGAGGAAACCGTCGGGCAGTACAAGCAAATCGAGCAAGACCACGGTATTCAGCAGGTGCTGGACCGCAAACTCATCCCCTACGCCGAGCCGGCGCTCTCGCTGGGGCAAACCGTTAAGGAAAGCTTCGACATCAGGAATACGGACCGCGCCACCGGCACTATGCTGTCCAATGAAATCAGCAAGCGCTACGGCGGGAAGGGGCTGCCTGCCGGCACGATCGATTTCCATTTCCGGGGATCTGCCGGGCAAAGTTTTGCGGCATTTGGTGCTACCGGCCTTCGGTTTACGCTGGAAGGCGAAGCTAACGACTACTTTGGCAAAGGGCTTTCCGGCGCACAGCTGGTCGCTATCCCCGACCGGCTGGCGAAATTCCGCCCCAGCGAGAACATCATCGTGGGCAACGTGGCTTTCTACGGAGCAACTTCCGGGGAGGCCTACATCTGTGGCATGGCGGGCGAGCGCTTTGCCGTAAGGAACTCCGGCGTCAAGGCCGTAGTGGAAGGTATAGGCGACCACGGCTGCGAGTATATGACCGGAGGAGTCGTAGTGGTACTGGGTGAAACTGGTAAAAACTTTGCCGCCGGCATGAGCGGAGGCATTGCTTATGTCTATAATCCGGACGGGCGGTTTGAGCAGCGCATCAACCGCGGCATGGTCGACCTCGACCCCATGAGCGAAGCAGATGAGCAGCAGCTGCGGCAAATGCTGGACAACCACCTGCTGTACACGCAGAGCGAGCAGGCTAAGCTGCTGACCGATAACTGGGAGCTGGCCCGCAAGCAATTTACGAAAGTGATGCCAAGGGACTACAAGCGGGTGCTGCAGCAGCGCGAAGAAGAGGCAAAGGTAACTGCAGTAGCCGCAAGTGCGTAACCTCGGAATCCACAAACCACAAAAAAGAAAACACAATGGCAGATCCTAAAGGATTTCTCAAATATACCCGCGAGCTTCCGAAAGAACGTAAACCGGAAGAGCGCGTCAAAGACTACAAGGAGATTTACGAAGACTTTCCGCCGGAGCGGACCAAGCAACAGGCTTCCCGCTGTATGGACTGCGGCGTGCCCTTTTGCCACAACGGCTGCCCCCTCGGAAATATCATCCCGGAATTCAACGAGGCGGTGCACGAGGAGGATTGGCAACTGGCCTACGATATCCTCAGCAGCACCAATAACTTTCCGGAGTTTACCGGGCGCATTTGCCCGGCCCCCTGCGAAGCTTCCTGCGTGCTGGGCATCAATCAGCCGCCCGTAGCTATAGAGCACATTGAAAAATCGATTGCCGAGCAGGCTTTTGAAAAAGGCTACGTCCGGCCACAGCCCCCTACCCTGCGCACGGGCAAACAAGTCGCAGTAGTCGGCTCTGGCCCGGCCGGCCTGGCAGCTGCCGCGCAACTCAATAAAGCCGGCCACCTGGTCACGGTTTTTGAGCGCAGCGACCGCATCGGTGGCTTGCTCCGGTACGGCATACCGGACTTTAAACTGGAAAAGTATGTGGTAGAACGCCGGGTAGCGCTGATGGAGGCCGAGGGCATCCGCTTCCGCACCGGCGCTGATGTGGGCCGCAATGTAGACCCGGTGGCGCTGGCGGAGCAGTACGATGCTGTAGTCCTTTGCGGCGGCTCTACCGTCCCGCGCGACTTGCAAATTGAGGGCAGGGACCTCAGCGGCATCCACTTCGCCATGGACTTCCTCGAGCAAAACAACCGCCGGGTAGCCGGTGATCCGGTGCCGGATGAAGCGTTCATTTCTGCCAAAGATAAACACGTGGTCGTAATAGGCGGCGGCGATACCGGCTCTGACTGTGTAGGCACCTCCAACCGCCACGGCGCTAAGTCGGTCACCCAGATTGAGCTCATGCCCAAACCGCCCAGCGAGCGCGACCCTATGAGCTGGCCCAACTGGCCAGTTATCCTGCGCACCTCGTCCAGCCACGAGGAGGGCTGCGAACGCGAATGGGCGCTGATGACAAAAGCATTCGTTGGCGAAAACGGGCTGCTGAAGGCGATCCGCCTCGTCAACATCGAGTGGGCCAAAGACCCCAAAACCGGCCGCCACAGCTTTCAGGAAGTAGCGGGCAGCGAGCGGGAAATCCCGTGTGACCTGGCGCTGCTGGCGATTGGCTTTGTGCATCCGCAGTTTCAGGGGATGCTGGAACAGCTGGGCGTCGAGATCGACGAGCGGGGCAACGTCCGTGATGACAACTACCGCACCAACATCGATAAGGTATTCGTAGCCGGCGATATGCGGCGCGGGCAGTCCCTCGTAGTCTGGGCTATCGCCGAGGGCAGGGAAGCCGCCAGAAGCGTGGATGCATTCCTGATGGGCGAGTCGGTACTGGAAAGCCGGGATGCGGGACAACTGGAGGTGGAAGCTTAGGAGAATTTGGAAGGCGGAAGTAGCACGGTGCCATCCCTCCAAACTTCCTTATCTTTGCAGCTCACCATTACTTCCGCAATCTTGAATCGTCCGCTTGCTTTTCTACGAATCTGTGGCCTGCTGGTCATCTTGCTGACTGGCTTTCCGTTCAGCGCCATTACGTTGTACGCACAGAAAACCTATACCATATCCACTGTACCGGACCCGAAGCAGAACGGCAGCGGCTACGTCAGCGATCCGGCGGGAGTGATCACCCCTGACGAGGCTGCATCCATCAATGCCCTCTGCCGCGAGCTGGAGCAAAGCAGCACCGCCCAAATTGCCGTAGTCCTGCTGCCGTCCATCGGAGAAGATAATCCTAAAGAGTTTGCCACCCGCCTCTTCCGCGCCTGGGGCATCGGGCAGGCGGATGTCGACAACGGGCTGCTTATCCTCACTGTACTCGATCAGCGGCGTACGGAGTTTGAAACCGGAGACGGGCTGGAAGGCGTACTCCCCGACATCCTTTGCTACCGCATCGGCATGCAGGAGCTCGTGCCCTTTTTTAAGCAGGATGAGTACGGCAAAGGGCTAATCGCAGCCACCCGCCGTTTTAAACAACAACTGGAACAGCCCGAAAACCTGGAGGAAATCCGCTCTTCCGGCCGGGAAGGCTACAGCCCGGTGCCCGGAACACCCCGCCCTCTGGGCTGGTATATTGTGGCCACCCTGGTCTTTCTGCTATTCCTTGCAGTCTGGCTGATATATTCCAACTACAGCAAGCAGGAGCTCTACGACCGCTACCTTATGGTGCGCAAGGTCTATAGCTGGATTTTCATCCTGCTCTTTCCCCTGCCCTACCTGATCATCTACTTCCTGCTGCGCCGCCGACTCCGGCAACTGCGCGATCAGCAGCGGTTCAGCCGTAAAAACGGAAAGCCGATGCGCAAGCTTAGCGAATCAGAAGATGACCGCTTTCTGGAAGCCGGGCAAATCACCGAAGAGGAGATTGAAGCCGTTGATTACGATGTGTGGGTCACCGAGGAGGAGGACGATGTGCTCATCCTGCGCTACGACAAGCGATGGAGCAAGTACAAGAGCTGCCCGAAGTGCCGTTACAAGGCCTTTCACAAAGCGGAATCCCGCACCCTGCGCCAGGCCACTTACGCTCATTCCGGGCAGCGGGAAGTCATCCATCAGTGCAAAAACTGCCACTACAGCAAACGGCAGCTCTTTACAATCCCCAAAAAGACGCGCTCTTCCTCCGGTGGCGGCTTCAGCGGCGGGGGCGGCAGCTCCTGGGGCGGCGGCAGCTCCAGCGGCGGCGGGGCCGGGGTGAGCTGGTAGGGAATACGAGCTTTTAAAATTGGTATGCCCTGCTTCCCCTGCCGTCAGTACATATTTCCGGCAGGCACGGTTTAGTGAACAGCTTCCATTCCCCTTCCCCTTTCCTACCACCCCATAAACTTACCTGAGCAAACCGTCCCGTCCCGGAAATAAACGACCACTGCGTACAGACCGCCCGGCTGCCGCATCAAGCCTTCCAGCCGCTGCGTGGTGCTGCGCAGGTGAAACTGCCCGACCACCCGGCCCGTGCCGACCTCCACGACCGACAAGTGGCTGATCGCCGGCAAGTCCGCCTCCC
>CAJXXJ010000280.1 GCA_913062745.1 uncultured Phaeodactylibacter sp. | reverse complement strand
CGAACGGCTACTCTCATCGTCCTGCGCAAAGAGCTTCAGCTCTTCCTTCATTTTGACGCCTTTATTGTTGCGCACCTCGCGCACGCTGGCAACAATATCTTTGGCCTGGTCTACCTTTTTGATCATTTCCGCGTCGTAGGCAGCAGCTTTGGGGAATTTGCTGATGATACAGTCTTCACCGGGTTGGCGCTCCCGCAGCGTATGCCATATTTCTTCCGTGATAAAGGGCATAAAGGGGTGCAACACCGTCATCAGCCGCTCGTAGATATTCAGGGTCGCCTCGATGGTTTCTGAATCAATAGGCTCGCCGTAAGCTGGCTTGATCATTTCGAGGTACCAGCTGCAGAAGTCGCCCCAGATCAGCTTGTACAGATCCATCAGCGCTTCTGAGAAGCGGAAATCTTCGAATTGCTGCTCCAGCCGCTCCAGCGTTTGATTGAGCTTCTGCTCCATCCACTGTGCTGCCAGGGCATTGATCGGGTCGGCTTTGCCTTCCTTTACTTCCCAGCCTTTCATCAGGCGCAGCGCATTCCACATTTTGTTGCAGAAATTCCGGCCCTGTTCGCAGAGTTTGCTTTCGTTGCTGACTGTTTTGGTATTCGGGTCCAGCGGGGCATCAAAAACGATGTCGTTGCCGGCTGCAGCACTCGACAGCATGCCAAAGCGGACCCCATCCGCGCCGTAGTTCTCAATGAGAGTGAGTGCATCCGGGGAGTTGCCCAGTGATTTACTCATTTTGCGGCGCTCCTTGTCCCGGACCATACCGGTAAAATAAACCGCGTCAAAAGGCTGTGCACCGTGCTGTTTCACATGTTCTTCTCCGAGGAGCTCCGGAGCATACTCGTAGCCCATCATGACCATGCGCGCTACCCAGAAAAAGATGATGTCCCAGGCAGTGACCAGTACATTGGTCGGGTAGTAATACTTCAGTTCTTCCTGCGTCTGAAAGCCATCGAATACAGAAATGGGCCAGAGCTGAGAGGAGAACCAGGTATCGAGCACATCGTCGTCCTGCTTAAGGTCATCGATGCTCAGCTCCGGCTTGCCCAGTTCAGTGCGGGCTTTCGCCAAAGCTTCTTCAGCGGTTTCGGCTACAAACACCTTGTCCTCGTAATACCATGCCGGGATGCGCTGCCCCCACCACAGCTGCCGGGAGATACACCAGTCGCGAATATTGTCTTCCTTGAGCCAGCTGTTGTACATATTCCAGAAGTGCTCCGGGAAGAACTTAACGTCTCCGCCGCTAACCGCATTGAGGGCCGTTTTTGCGAAGCCTTTCATCTCCAGAAACCACTGCTTGGTCAGGCGGGGTTCTACTATTGCATTGGTGCGTTCGGAGCGCCCTACCTTGTTGCGGTAGTCCTCAATCTTTTCGACCTGCCCGGCTGCTTCCAGGTCCTTGATGATCAGCTTGCGTGCTTCAAAGCGGTCCTTGCCCACATACAGCTGTGCGGCTTCGCTCATGCTGCCGTCTGCATTGAGCACGTCGATGACCTCCAAGTTATGCCGTTCGCCGATCTCATTGTCATTCATATCGTGGGCCGGCGTGATTTTCAGCGCGCCGGTACCAAACTCCATATCCACATAGTTGTCGGCAATAATCGGGATGGAGCGCCCGATAAGCGGCACTATAGCGCGCTTGCCGTGCAGGTGGGTGAAGCGCTCATCCTTTGGGTTCACGGCAATAGCGGTATCGCCCAGGATGGTTTCCGGGCGCACGGTTGCAATCGTCAGCCACTCGTCTGTCCCTTCAACCTGATAGCGCAGGTAATACAGGCGGGAATTTTCCTCGTGGTAAATGACTTCTTCATTGGAGAGCACCGTCAGTGCTTCGGGGTCCCAGTTGGTCATACGCAGGCCGCGGTAGACTTTACCCTTGTTGTGCAGGTCTACAAATACTTTGATGACGGCTTCTGACAGCTCCGGGTCCATGGTGAAACGGGTACGCTCCCAGTCGCAGGAAGCGCCCAGCTTTTTCAGCTGCTCCAAAATGATGCCGCCGTATTTGTCTTTCCACTCGAAGGCGTATTGCATGAACTCTTCCCGGCTGAGGTCTGACTTTTTAATGCCGCGTTCGCGCAGCATTTTCACCACCTTCGCCTCGGTAGCAATTGAGGCATGGTCTGTACCCGGCACCCAGCAGGCGTTTTTGCCGTCAAGGCGCGCTTTGCGGATGAGGATATCCTGAATGGTGTTGTTCAGCATGTGCCCCATGTGCAGCACGCCCGTCACATTGGGCGGCGGGATGACGATGGTAAAGGATTCGCGCTCGTCGGGCTCCGAATGGAAGTAATTCTTTTCCATCCAGTAGTCGTACCACTTTTTCTCAGTGTCCTGCGGATTGTAGCGTGTGGAAAGCTCCATATTTCTTTATCTAGCGGATTTTGCGGGCGCACCCTCAGCACCGGGCGCCGCCTTATCTTACAATGATCAGTTTAAAGTGCTGCAAATATAATTTTTTATCCCGTTCCCACAGCTTCAGGTAGTAAATGCCGGGCGGCAAATCGAATTGCATAGCCTGCCGGCCTTCTGAAAGCAGCGGCAGTTGTGCCATGAGCCGCCCGTTTTGGTCCATCAATTCAGCCGAGAGCGGTTTTTGGGTTTGATTGTCTATCCAAAACTGCCCTCGGGATACGGTCGGGTATACCTGCACGCGCTTTTCCGTTTCCGTACGCCCGGTTGAGGTCAGCAGGCATTCGTAGTAGAAGGTACAGTCTTCCGCAGCGGAAGTCCGGTAAGCAAGGCTACCCTCTTCCTGGTAACAGTGCAGTTCGGAATACTGATCCGAAATCAGCAGAGCCCGGTTGAGCGGGCCGGACAGGGCACCTACGCCTTCCACCCAGGTTTCCTGGAATCCGGCGACCGGCACGAAGTTGATGACTTTGCGGGTAGTCTGCTGTTGTGTAACCGTGATGACGCTGCCCACTTTCAGGTTAATAGAGCCGGGCAAGCGGAAGTACTCCAGGCTAATCTCATCCCCAGGCTCGAGGCTAAAGTCGTATAGCAATACTTCCTCCGACTCGCCGGGGCGTACAGCGTACACTTGCTCGCCGCTTGTCCGGATAGCCGCTTCGTAGAGCGTGGTGTCCTCGTACAGCTGATAAAATTTGCTGTATGCCCGCCCACTGATCAGCGTGTCGCCACAGAGGTATTCCCGGAAAGGCTGCGGGCCGGCAATATTGTAGGAGACGCCTTCCCAGCTGGCATCATTGAGCGGAAAGGGCTGTGCATGAGCGATAAATGGTAGAAAAAAGGCCAGCATCGCCAGCCATCGGCAGGGAGAATGTGTCATAGGCTTCGTTTTTGGGAACAGCGGGGAAGACCATGCTTCCCCGCCGGTAGTTTTTGTTGGAAGTGCGGCAGCTTACTGCGCTTTTACCGCTTCAAAAAGCGGCGCTTCTACCTGATTACGCATCAGGTCTTCTAATGTTTCGCGCTCGCGGATAAGATGTGACTGCCCATCGTGCACCAGCACTTCTGCCGGGCGGAAACGGGAGTTGTAGTTGGAAGCCATGGAGAAGCAGTAGGCCCCCGCGTTGTGCATGCAGATGATGTCGCCCTCCTGTAGTTCGGTCATGCGCCGGTTGATGCCGAAGGTGTCCGTCTCGCAGATATAGCCCACAACGGTGTAAAAACGGCTCCGTCCTTTGGTACGGGACAGGTTGGTAATTTTGTGGTAAGCGTTGTAAAACATCGGGCGGATAAAGTGATTCAGCCCGGAATCCACACCCGCGAAGACCGTTGAAGTGGTCTGCTTGATCACATTGACCTGCGCAAAGAAGTAGCCAGCCTCGCTGACCAGGAACTTACCAGGCTCAAACATCAGCGTGAGGTCCTTGCCGTACTCTTCGCAAAAATCATTGAAGCGCTCCGAAATAAGGACGCCCAGCTCTTCGATATTCGTCTCCACATCGCCCGGCTTGTAGGGCACTTTGAACCCGCTGCCGAAATCGATGTAGTCCAGATCCGGGAATTCGCGTGCTATGTTAAGCAGGATTTCCGCCCCGCTCAGGAATACTTCCGGGTCGAGAATATCTGAGCCGGTATGCATGTGTACCCCTTCCACGCGCAGGCCGGTTGCCTCCACCACACGCTGCACGAGCGGCATCTGATGGATGGATATACCGAATTTGGAATCAATATGCCCTACAGAAGTCTTCACGTTACCACCAGCCATGATGTGCGGGTTGACCCGAATGCAGACTGGTGTATCCGGGAAGGCCTGCCCGAATTGCTCGAGGATGGAGATGTTATCGATATTGATCTTAACACCTTCCTTTACCGCCTCTGCGATCTCATCGAGGCTTACGCAATTAGGCGTGTAGATGATATCCTGCGGGTCGAAACCGGCCTGCAGCCCCAGCATGACCTCCTGCCAGGAGACGGTATCAAGCCCCGAGCCCATGTGTTTGAACAAGCGCAGGATATTGATATTGGAAAGGGCTTTGCAAGCATAGTTGATTTTCAGGCTTTTGACGTTAAAAGCACCTTCCATGCGTTTGTACTGCCGCTCAATGACGGCACTATCGTATACATACAGTGGGCATCCATACTGCTCCACAATTTGCAGGGGGTCGACGCCTCCGCTGAGGACGTAACGGTCGTTTTCCAATATCATCTTTACAATCTTTTGAAAATGAGCCAGCAAAGATAGCGCTTTTCGCGCGCTCTGACTAGCCCTGCTCCAACCGGCTGTCCGGCCAAAGCTTGATTTTTTGTCATATTTTTGTTGCACCGCCCACCAAAAAATGGTTTTCTTACATCTGTACCCACAGGATGAAGATTGTGAAAGGAAAATACCACCCCTTGACGGAAGAGGAGCTCATAGAAGCCTGCAGACAGGGCGACCGCCGCGCACAGAAACAACTGTACGAGCAGTTTTCGCCCGTCATGTTTGGTGTTTGCCGGCGCTATGTCAAGAGCCCTCAGGATGCCGAGGATGTTTTGGTAGAAGCCTTTTTCAAAGTGCTGACCAACCTGCATCAGTTCAAAAGCAAAGGCAGCTTCGAAGGCTGGATCCGCAGGATCGTCGTCAACGAAGCGCTTATGTTTTTGCGTAAGCGGCACAATTTCCGGCTCACAGTGGAACTGAGCGAAATAGACCGCCCGGCCCCGGTGCGGGTGGTGAACGAATTAGCAGCGGAAGATATTCTTTCGCTGCTGGAGCAATTGCCTACCGGGTACCGGACTGTATTCAACCTGTACGTGCTGGAAGGCTATAAGCACCGGGAGATTGCTGAAATGCTGGGCATCAGCATCAACACTTCCAAATCGCAGCTCATCCTGGCCAAAAAGAAAATGCAAAGCCTGCTGGAAGACAGCGGCTATCCGGGCCTGCAAGGCTATTACAACGCCTGAACGGCACCACAAAAGGGAAAGACATGACCAACCGCAGCAAAGATTTATTTGACCTCTTCCGGGAAAACGAGCACCGGCTTCAACAGCCGCCCTCGCCTCGTGCCTGGAGCCAGCTGGAGCAACGCCTTGATGGGCACCGCCGCCGCAACCGGCTGTCCGTCATTCGCACTATCAGCATGGCGGCAGCTGTCCTTTTGCTGGCAGTAGTGGGCATACTGATTGCCACAGCTGTAGGCAAAAAGTCAGGCATCCTGCTTAATCAATCGCCCCTCGCTGCAGAAGAACTGGAGACTTCCTCCAGCGAAGTCACCGAAGAATGGCAGCTGGCGGTAAAAGCCCGTCAGGCTGAACAGGTGCGCCGCC
>CAJXXJ010000279.1 GCA_913062745.1 uncultured Phaeodactylibacter sp. | reverse complement strand
TGGCACTGAGATTGATTATACGGTAAAACTTCTTGAGGCCATTAATGCTATTAATTAATGCTCCTGTTTATATTTATAATCAAGCTGTTGATATGCGTAAAAGCATTAATGGCTTAAGTTTGTTGGTTACCAATGACATTAAACATAATCCAACTACTAGTAATGCTATTTATGTATTTTGGAATAAAAGCAGAGATAAATTAAAAATTCTATATTGCCCCCTGTGTCAGGATATCTGTCGCCTTAGGCGAAATTATTGAATTTAATATAGATAATCAAGATTTATCTATAGCTAATAATAGTATTTATTTTACAGCTACTGGTGATAATGTTGGTAATCCAGAATTATCTTCTAATTCATTTTTGTAAATTATTTTGTCAGTTTTTGGATCTTTTGTCCATAATCCTTCGTTTTTTCGGTGAACAGGATCGACCAAAATAAACATTTGAATGTGAAATCTCTTACTTTGCACCTCATGGAACATACCGTATACGAACAAGTACAGGAAGCGCTGCACTACATTCAGCAGCGCACCGATGCCCGGCCGCGCTTCGGTATCATACTTGGTACCGGGCTGAGCGGCCTGGCCGAGCAAATACAGGCAACGGCCACCCTCCCCTACGCTGAAATCCCCCACTTCCCGGCCTCTACGGTAGAGAGCCACGCCGGCAAACTCGTTTTCGGGCAGCTCAACGGGCAGGAAGTCGTAGCTATGGCCGGGCGTTTTCATTATTACGAAGGCTACTCTTCCCAACAGATCACTTTCCCGGTACGGGTAATGGCAGCGCTGGGCGTGCAGCGGCTCCTGATTTCAAATGCTGCCGGCAGCGTCAACCCCGATATTGAAGCCGGCGACATAGTGTTCATCCGTGACCACATCAACCTGCAGCCCGACAACCCGCTGCGGGGCCCCAACGATGAGCGCCTCGGCCCTCGCTTCCCGGACATGCTGAAGACCTACGACCGCGCACTAAATGCCCGCGGGCTGGAGATCGCAAAGCAGCACAACATCCGTGCACACGAAGGCGTCTACCTCTGCCTGCAGGGCCCCAACCTGGAGACCCCGGCTGAGTACCACTTCGCGCACACGATCGGCGCCGACCTCGTTGGCATGTCTACCGTGCCGGAGGTGCTGGTAGCGCGGCACGCCGGGCTTGAGCTGCTGGTCATGTCTGTAGCCACCAACAAGTGCTACCCACTGGAAGAGCTGACCGAAACTTCTGTGGAGGAAGTCATCGCGGTAGCGCAGGGAGCGGAGCCCAAAATGCGGCGCATCGTGGAAGCCCTGCTGCCGGAAGCCTGAGCAAAGGCAGCAAGGCAACCCGGTAAGACAAGCGTCAAAACGGCAGCTGCTACCGAACTTCTGCAGCATGCGCTGCCTTTCAAAGCTGTATCATCAAATCAGCTTTCCTTGAGCAAAATTCGCAAAAGCAGCCCGGCATCTTTGTGCTATACCCGCCGCAAATGGGGGCGCGGTTTTCAGTACTTTGACGAAAACGGCCTCAAAATAGAGCGCAGCTCCGAACTGCAGCGCCTGCGACAACTCGTGATACCGCCGATGTGGGAAGAGGTGCGCATTTGCAAATGGGAAGATGGCCACATACAGGCTACCGGGCGCGACGGAAAAGGGCGCAAGCAGTACGTTTACCACTCTGCCTGGGAGCGGCAGCAGCAGCGATGGAAGTTTGGCAAGCTGAAGCAGTTTGGCGAAGCCCTGCCGGAATTGCGCCGCCGCTGCCTCGAACAAATCAACAACGAAGAAGGCTGGCCCCGCCAAAAAGTCCTGGCGCTCATGCTGCTCGTACTCGATGAAACGGGCATCCGCATCGGCAATCAGCAGTACGCTTCCCGCAATGAAACCTACGGCTTGTCTACCCTGCGCCGTAAGCATCTCTCTATGGCGCAACAGAAACTCACTTTTGAGTTTACCGGCAAAAGCAACAAACCTCAGCAAGTCGCCGTGGAGGACCCCGCCCTGATCCGGCAAATTAAGGAAGCCGCAGAGCTGCCCGGCTACGAACTCTTCCGCTACCGCAACGGGAGCCGCGGCTGGGAAAATGTAGACAGTGAAGACGTCAACCAATACATCCAACAGCGGCTGGGCCCGGAATTTTCCAGCAAAGACTTTCGTACCTGGGTGGCCAGCCGCCTTGCCGTGGAGCACTACCCGGAGGCCATTGCCCAACAAAAAAAGAAACCCCGAAGCAAGCTGCTCAACCTGATTATGAAAGCCGTAGCCGAAGAACTGGGCAACACGCCGGCCGTATGCAAAAGCCACTACGTACACCCCAAAGTGCAGCAACTGGCGGAAGAGCGGAAACTACCGCAACCAAAGGAAGACGGCGCAGCAGATGAGCCGTTTGCCCACTCACCCGCAGAGCAGGTTTTATTGAGTGTGATCTGAAAAAAGTTCTTACTTTTCGGTATGAGAAAAACATACGGTAATACCTGGTGGGGGCAACAGTGGCTCAATGCCCTGAAAGAGATCGACTTTTCTAACCGGTTGCCCCGCGGGCGTACCTATGCTAACAAAGGTGCAGTGGAAAAAATTGACATCGCGGGCAATCAAATCCACGCCTGGGTGGCCGGCTCCCGCCCCCGGCCCTACAAAGTAGAGCTGGAAATTCCGCATTTCAATGCCCGTAAAAAGGCACAAATCATTGAGCTCATCACAAAAAACCCGCTCATCCTTTCCAAGCTGCTGAACCGCGAGCTGCCTCCCGAGCTGAACGAAGCCTGCGAAGCCGCTGGCATCCATATTTTTCCTCATAAGTGGCACGATATCAGCGGATATTGTTCCTGCCCGGACTGGGCGGTCCCCTGCAAACACCTGGCAGCAGTACTGTACCTCATTGCCAACGAAATTGACAAGGACCCTGCCCTGGTATTCAGGCTGCACCGCCTGGATTTATTTCAGGAGCTACAAGACGCAGGGTACACAAGCGTAGAGGAAGAACGGGCCCGCATCCCGGCTTTCACAGATTTTGTCCGGGAGCTACCCGTTGATTCCGGCTCTTTTGAATGGAGCCCGGAAATCTTTCAGTCCCTCGACTTCTCCACTTTGCCTCCGTTGCGGAACAGCCTGCTGAAGCTGCTGAGCGAACAGCCCGTTTTTTTTCCGACCGGCAACTTTAAACAATCGCTGGAAAAGGCGTATAGCAACTGTGCCCGTGCTGCCGGCAAGCTGACTGCCGAGCCGGACAGCGGCAAGCAGCTGATGCTTGAAACCATCGAACGGGTAAATATTCAGCTAGACGCCCAATTGCAGTTTAGAGCATTCACCGCCTACGACAAGGAAGGCGAAGTAGTACAGCAGCTGGAGCGCATGGAAGAGCTAGTCGACTGGCTGCTGCCGCTTCCACTCAGCCTGCTCCCCGCCCTGTCAGAACCGCTGCGGGGGCTGGCGCTTAGTTTCCGGTTGGCGAAAAAGCTGGTGGAGCAAAGCGCCTGCGTGCCACAATTACTTGCCCTGCAGGACGGCTACTACGCCATCCGCTGGCTGCCCGCTTACCTCAACGAAGAAGTTTGGGAACTAGCAGAAACGGTCGAGATACTGACCCCCTTCGGGCTGCTCGCCTACACAGTCTCCGATGGTGAGCGGTACCCCACTGAAGCCGACGATTTCCCGGCGCTGCTGTCCGTATTTTTGACCTATTTCATGGGTCAGTCCGAAGGCCGCCACCGGACCTCCGTACCACTGCCGGTAGAGCAATTATTCTTCCGGGGCAGCCCTGAACGCTTTGATACTTTTGAGGAAAAAAGCTATCCGGAAGCCATACACCTTTGGCTTAGCCGCTTCTTCCTGAGCGAAAAACAGCACGTACCCATCCTGATGGTCAGCGAGCAGGACGATAAATTCCGGGTAGATGTAGCCGTAGAAGACCGCCGCGACAAGCTGGCTCCTTTAGTTTATCTGCCGGAGCTGCTGCAGGATGAACAGTATCAGCCTATACGAATGCCGGCACTGCGCAACCTTACGATCCTGGCCGACCACTTCCCCCCGCTGAGCCGGCTCGTGGCATCGGGCGGGATGGAGGCGCTAATTTTTGACAGCCAGTCTTTCACGGAGGTCTTTTTTGAAGCCCTGCCCACCATCCGTTTGTTTGGCATTAAAGTGCTGCTGCCCAAAGCCCTGCGCAAATTGCTGCACCCCCGCTTATCCATGAAGCTGGAGGGTACGGATGACGGGACTGTTGCCGCCTCCTCCATACTCAGCCTTGAAAATCTGCTGCGGTTCCAGTGGAGCATAGCGCTGGGGGAGCAGATGCTTAGCCCGGAAGAATTCTACGAAAAGGCCAAAAAGCTGAAGGGCATCGTTAAGCTGCAGGATGAATACGCCTACTTCGGAGAAGAAGAAATCGCCCAACTGCTGGAAAAGCTGGAAGCCCCGCCCAAAATCAAACCTCAGGAGCTGCTGCAAATTGCTCTGACGGAAGAATACCAGGGTGCTCCGGTTCGCCTGGACGAGCGTGCGAAACAGCTGATCGACGAACTAAAAAGCGTGGAAGCAATACCCCCGCCGGCAGCACTGCAGGCCACGCTGCGCCCTTATCAGCAGCGCGGGTACGAGTGGCTGTATAAGAATGCCCGCCTCGGTTTTGGCAGCCTTATCGCAGATGATATGGGGCTGGGAAAAACCCTGCAGGTCATCGCTACTTTGCTTCGCCTGAAGGAAGACGGGGCACTGGGAGATAAAAAAGCGCTTGCTGTTTTGCCGACCACACTGCTCACCAACTGGGAGAAGGAAATCCAACGTTTTGCTCCTGCCCTGCGCACCCTCGTATACCACGGCAGCAGCCGGAGCCTCCGGGAGCTGGCAGAGGCGGATGTCTTACTGACCACCTACGGCCTGGTGCGCTCCGATGCCGCAAAGCTGAAAAAATACGATTGGCTATGCGTGGTTTTGGATGAGTCGCAAAATATCAAAAACCCTTCCGCTGCAAAGACAAAAGCCGTGAGAAAGCTGCAGGCTCCCGTTCGCATTGCCATGAGTGGCACTCCGGTGGAGAACCGCCTCAGCGAGTACTGGAGCGTTTTCGAATTTACGAATCAGGGCTATCTGGGCAGCCTGAAACAATTTAAGGACACATTTGCAAAGCCCATTGAGCTGGAGCGCAATCAGTACAAGATTGAGCGCTTTCGCAAAATCACCGCCCCTTTCATCCTGCGCCGGCTGAAGTCTGACAAAAGCATCATTCAGGACCTGCCGGATAAGATAGAGCAGGACCAATATTGTCAGCTGATGCCCGATCAGGCCGCCCTTTACCAAAGCGTGCTGGATAATACTTTGGATAAAATTGAGAAAAGGGAAGGCATCGAGCGCAGTGGCCTCGTGCTGCAATTGATTACCGCGCTTAAGCAAGTCTGCAACCACCCCCGCCAATTTCTGAAAAGGGGCGCTGCCGGGCCTGAGCTTTCCGGCAAAGCCCAGCAATTGATGCGGCTGCTCCAACCTTTGCTGGAAAGTGGGGAAAAAGCCCTGATTTTCACTCAATACCGGCAGATGGGCGATATTTTGGCCCAAATGATTCAGGATGCCTATGGCGTGGACACCCCCTTCCTGCACGGTGGTTGCAGCCGCCGGGAGCGGGACCGGATGGTGGATGATTTCCAGACCAACCGGGCCACCCACTTTATGCTGCTTTCCCTCAAAGCCGGCGGCACCGGGCTGAACCTGACCGCTGCCGATACGGTGATTCACTATGATCCATGGTGGAACCCCGCTGTC
>CAJXXJ010000278.1 GCA_913062745.1 uncultured Phaeodactylibacter sp. | reverse complement strand
CCGGCTTATAACTATATTGGTGGCCCCAACGTTGCAGATATCTACCACATCGTAGAAGGAGATACTTATTTCACGATCGTGGTCAAATCCTGTGATGAACCCTATCCGGGCATTACGGTGGAGGGGCAGGATCCTGCTGGAAAATACATCGTTGGAAAAAGCGACGCTGATGGCAAGGTGCTCATCACTGGCCCCGCAGGAAATTATTCCATCTATGCCTCGGATGGGTGGAGTTTTCAATCCAAAAGCTTTCAATGGGATGGCGAGGGTAAAGATCAGGTCAGGAATGTGGTGTTGGATTGTTAATGCTTAGTTAGGAAAAGGTAAGCGGGGGGCTTACTTTAGAAAACTGCTTGGTCGCCAGTTTTTGTTCCAACAGGCTTTTACGCTCCAGATACGAGGGTATTCAAAAATGTGTGTCACACGCGAAGGCGCACCTACCTGCTGGTAGGCAGGGAGCACGCAGAGCTTAACTACCAACGAGTTAAACGTGGCATATTTCCGGCAGGCACAGTTTAGTGGACATTCTCGGGTGAGCGCCCGGGCATCAACAACCCGCCCCCTCTTATTCCAGGCTGCCCATTTATACTTTGACGATCAATCTGTATATTTGCCCATCGAAAAGCGTACGGATACAGTATCGTCACCGGATTTGGCCCCATAGTTCAATGGATAGAACGACGGTTTCCTAAACCGTAGATGGCAGTTCGATCCTGCCTGGGGCTACTACTTTTTCACCTTTCCAAAAAAAAAAGAATGGAGCAGCCCGGCAGCTGCCGGAAACCACTCCATTTCCATCTACCCAATTTTTACAGATCTTTACGGAAATACTAATAAAGCCCGGCAAATTTGGCTTCACCGGCGTTTAGCGAAAGCGTGCGCCGGGAAAAAGAACAGGGTGCCCGAAGGCACGCCTGCTTTAAAGATTCCCCATATTTCATTCTTGATTTGTGCATTTTCGGCTCTTGCTGCCACTGCCTTCTATCGCAGGACAGCATTATGCGTAGCGGGGTTGTAAAAGGAACAAGGGTTTAGCAGGTGTACGATGGTCGTTACCGTACACAAAGGGTTCGTACAATATTGTAGTTAGTGGGATCAAACTACCAGCGGTTAGCCATGCCTAAAAGAATGTTGCTATGCGTGAAGCACGCCTACTTATAAGCAATTTGGCAGTCTGTTTTTTTTGGCGATGGTTATAGTCTGACAACCCAAGATTGGTGAATCCTAGTATTGTCAGACTATATCTTCTGGATTATCAGGCACTGTAAAGGTAAAGTAGATACATTTTAAAAATCCGAAAATGTGGCGAACGCAGGTAATGCTGTGGCGAACGCCTGCAAGCCCGTGGCGAACAAAATTGTGACCGGATACAGCGATCCCTACCCGTTATTTTCTTCTGGTTTTTTCAAGCAAAAGGCCTTATTTTCACCATCAATAAATGCACTTAAAAATGAAAATCGGAAGGTGGGCCTGCCTTATGGGGCTACTACTTTGGCAGTTTGCGCTGCAGGGGCAAAGCAGCACAAACGCAGCGGACAGCCTGGCGCAGATGCTGTAGCAGGCTGACAGCCCTCAGGAGTGGGCCATAGTCCTGCAAAATCTGGTACAGTCCAATTGGGGCAGTGATAGAGAACAGGCCAAATCCTACCTCAGGGAGCTGGAAGAGGTGGCCGGCCAACTGGAATCAGACAGCATCACCGCTTTTGTGTACCGGCAGCAGGGGCACCTCAGCTATCAGGCCGGGGAGTACGAAACGGCCAGAGCGCTTTACGAGCAAGCCAGCCAATTGTACGAAAAGTCAGGGCTGCTCTCCCCTGCCCTCCGATGCCAGGCCAGGATGGGCATCATGCATAGCCTACAGGGTGCCTATCCTGAAGCAGAAGCCCTCTACCGGCCTGCGCTCCGGAAGGCCCGTCAGGTGGGCGCAGCCGATGCAGAGGTATTTATCCTGGCACAGCTGGGCACGCTTTTTCACTATCAGGGTATCTTTGATTCTGCGCAGCATTACTATAATGCCGCTATTGCCCATTATCGGGAGAGCGGCGACTCCCTGTCTATGACCCGCCCGATGTATAACCTGGCGGTTTTGCAAATGGATGCCGGCAAGTATGAGAACAGCCTGCAGACTCACACTGCCATTTACGACTTCCAAATGAGCCGGGAAGCTTACGAGGATGTAATGATCACGCTGGAAGGCTTGTCTCAAGTCAACAAAAGTATGGGCCGCCTGAGTGATGCCGCTGACAATTTGCTGGAAGCCTACCACCTCAGATTACCGGCTGGGGCAGTTGTACCATGGGCTGAAGGAGTATGACTCCGCTGCGGTTTATATTACAGAGGCAATCTCCAGGTTAGATGAATTCGGTACACAGCGCTATGCTCCAAACTTTCTCCTGCAACTCGGGCAGGTTTATGTCAATGCCGGGAAGCTTGAACGGGCAGAGGAGACGGTACGGCAGTTAGGTGCCTATCAACCGTCTACCTTCGGGGGGCGGGATTTTCTTTCCTACTCCCGCTTACAGGGTGTCATCAGCGAGGCGAAAGGGGACCATCAGGGCGTCATTAAGTACCTTTCCCCTTCTTATAAAGATTACCGGAAAAACCGCATCTACAGGGAAGCCGAAAAAGATGCCTTGACGCTTATGAATGCCCACAAGGCACTGGGGCAAACAGATGAAGCCCTGTACTATGCGGAAGCTATCCACGAACTCCGGGACACCCTTGACCAAAGCAAGGACCTGGAGCGCCTCGCTGAACAGCGCAAGGATTTTGAGTTCCAGCTGGAAAAACAAAAACTGGAGGTGGAGCAAGCCAAAGAAGCTGCCATCCTCAAGGCTCAGGCTACCCAAAACCTGATCCTTGCCATTGGCGGGCTACTGCTTGCCGTGCTTGCCTTCGGCTTTTTCTGGTACACCCGCCGCAAAAATCAGACGATTGAATTGCAAAACCAGCAGCTGCAACAGCTCAACGAGACCAAAGACCGCCTCTTTGCTATCATTGGGCACGACCTGCGCAAGCCGGCCATCGCCTTCCGGGGTATTACCAAAAAGGTCAACTACCTGCTGCGCAAAAAAGACTTCAGCACCCTGGAAAAGCTGGGGGCAGAAATCGAGCAGGACGCTGCCGGGCTCAGTCAGCTTACCGAAAACCTCCTCAACTGGGCCCTCACGCAACGGGATGTCATGCCTTATCAGCCTACCCAACTCAAGCTGCTGCCGCTGCTGGAAGATACAGCTGCGCCATTCCAAACTGCGCTGCAAAACAAGCACCTGGATTTGGAATGGGCCATACCCGAAGATACGGTCATCTTCAGTGATGCCAATGCCCTGAGCACGATCGTGCGTAACTTGCTCGATAACGCCATTAAATTCACGCCGGAAGGAGGCCGGATTACCCTCGAAGGCACCTCCGATGAGGGCTTCTTCCGGCTCAAGGTGCGGGACACCGGAGCAGGCATACCGCCCGAACAGCTGAAAGAACTTTTCCTGCTCAAAAAAGGCCGCACTCAGCCCGGCACTGCTGGCGAAAAAGGGTCCGGACTGGGGCTCCACCTGGCCCATGAGCTTTCAAAACTCAACCAATCTACACTTGGTGTGAGCAGTAATATTGGAAAAGGCCCTATATTTACCCTTAGCCTGCCCCTGAAAGCTACTTAACCTAAACACCCGCTATGTCTTTAGCACCTCTTAAAATCCTGATTGTTGAGGACAACCTCTCCTTTGCCCTGGAGCTGGAGATGCTCCTGGACGAAATGGGCTATACCGACACCCTGCGCGCCGACCATTCCGGCACCGCCCTCGACTATATCTACAGTAAGGAACCGGACCTCATCCTAATGGATATCGATATCAACGGCAACCTCAGCGGGCTGCAACTGGGGGAAAAGATCGCCCACCTCGATATTCCCGTACTCTACATCACTGCCCTGCAGGAAGCCCCCTATCAGGAAGCTTCCCGGCAGTCCAACACCATTGGCTATCTGGTGAAGCCGGTACAGCCGCTGACCCTGCGCTCCGCCATTGATCTGGCCATCGCCAAAGTGCAGGCACAAAAAGAAACGGAGAAAGACAATTCTATTGAAAACCAGGAGCACTTTATTACCCGGCAGTTTTTCTTTTTCAAGAAACGCCATATCTACTACAAAGTAGCGATAAGCGATATCCTCTATGCCCAATCAGACGACAACTACGTCAAGATACAGGTAAAAAATGCGGATACCTTTACCCTTCGTATTACGCTGAAAAACCTGGAAGACCTCCTGCCGTCAAAGCTCTTCCTACGCACCCACCGCCGATACATCGTAGCAGTAGAGTATATTGAATCCATTAACTTCCAGGATAGCACCCTGATGATCGGAGAGGAGGAGCTTCCGATAAGCCAGGCTAAGCGTAAAGAGCTGGAGGAGAACATCCAGAGAATTGGATAATGGGGACCACCACCTCTCATCCAAACAATGGTACGATAAGCCATGTTTTAGGTTTCAAAATCAGAAGTGTCCTACTTGCTTTAAAAGCCATTCAAAATACAAGTTTTCTGTATAAAACGCCGACAAAAAGCTGAGCTAATGCAGCCCTACTTTGCTGTATTGTCCTCATCCTGCCCAAAAGTAAACCGTCTGCCTTTTATCGTCCGCTAAGCACCTTATGCTGTGCGCCCGGGAAGCGAAAGCAGTACCCGCCAGCCGAAACCGGTACTGCTGGAAAAATTCAACCTCCCGGGCATAAAAATTAAAAATGACGTAAAAATCCTTTCTCCCTTTTGCATATATCAATTCCCTGCCCTTATCTTTACCCACGAAAATTAGTAACCATGATGATCGTAACCTGTAACAACTGGTGGTGGCATATTCACTTTGACACAGAGTGAGGGGCACCGCTATGCTAATACACGATCATCAACAAAGCGGCTTGTCGTTCACTCGGCAAGCCGCTTTGTATTTCAGGAACAACGCAATACCAATGACCACCTTGCAACAACAAAAGGTAAAACTCCGCACCCGGGTACGCCGCTATCTGGCCGACACCCTCACGCCGGTGACGCTGTACCTCAAAGCGCGCGACCATTTCTCCGAGCCGGTGCTGCTGGAGAACAACGACTTCCGGAACAAGGAAGACTGCTACTCCTTCCTCGGGCTGGGCGCTATCGGCAGTTTCCGGGTACAGAACGGGCAGATCAGCAGCGAACTGCCGGGCCGGGAGCGCGAGACGGCTCAGGTGACGGGCACGCAGTCCGTCCCCGAGGCCATGATGGGCTTTCTGCAGCAATTTGAAATCGATTACGAGCAGCCCTACGACGGCTTCAACGGGCTCATCGGCTACACCGGCTTTGATGCGGTGCAGTACTTTGACACCCTGCAGTTTGACCCGGCCAAGCGCAAGCTCGAGCTGCCGGATATGCGGTACAACCTCTACCAGATCGTCATTGCCATCAACCACTTCCGCGACGAGCTGATCGTACTGGAAAACCTGCCCGAAGGCTACCCCTCCCGCCTGGAAGAAGTGGAAAAGCTGCTGAAGAGCCAGCAATTTACCACCCATCAGTTCCGCCTCGAAGGCGAGGAGAGCAGCAACCTGACCGATGAGGAATTTATGGAGCTGGTGCGCCTCGGCAAAAAGCACTGCCAGCTGGGCGATGTCTTCCAGATCGTCTTCTCCCGGCAGTTTGCCCGCCGCTTCAGCGGGGACGACTTCAACGTCTACCGGGTGCTGCGCTCCATCAACCCCTCCCCTTACCTCTTC